>NZ_JBQEQA010000010.1:0-230717 GCF_052045815.1 Pseudomonas sp. 22085 | reverse complement strand
ATCGCCTACGGTTTGCTTCGCTGCACCTCCTCTCGATGTGTTTGGCTTCGCCAAACGGTCGCTGCGCTCCCACCCCCGGATCAATCCCTCCACTCAGCCTGCCGACGGGCTCTGCGATCAAAAGCGGTACTTGAGCTAACGCTCATCGTTTTGAGTGGTGAGGAGCGCGAAGCCGACTTGTGTGGTCTTCAAAGCTTGAGTTTGATCGTTCCCACGCTCCGCGTGGGAATGCAGCCGGGGACGCTCTGCGTCCCAATCCGAGGTTCACCTGTGGGTGATGGCTTGTCGGCGGTGGCGATGGCGATGGCGATGGATTAGTCGACTCATCCCGAAAATCGACAGCAAATCCTGCCAGTTCGAGCCATTTCACTGGCACTTGCAGTCCACTGGTCTATAAGGAATGAGTGGTTCGGTTTCCATAACCGGGTGTTGTCCTGCTCGGCGACGGGAGTTTTCTTCCATTCATCGCGGGTCATCCTATGAACAATCCTGGGAAACGCGTGTGTTTTTCGTTGTTGTCGGCTGTCGGTCTGGTGCTGCTCAGTGGGTGCGCCAGTCCTCCACCGCCTCCGCCAGCTGCGCCGCCTCCGCCACCTGAGCGGACTTGTCAGGTCATGGAAAATACCGAGGTCGCCGGCGATGCCTACGCCGACGGGCAAGTGACTCGACACATCACCAAGACCCGTTGCGTCACTCAATAAGCCGGGCGCCGTTGAAGGCGCGGGTCGAGTGGATTGTGCTGGTGGCCGATCTGGTCGGCACGGCGGTGTTTGCGGTTGAAGGCGCGATTGCGGCGATGCGCAGTCAGCTCGATCTGCTCGGGGTGATGGTGATTGCGTTCATCGTTGCGCTCGGTGGCGGGGTGACGCGTGATCTGTTGATCGGTGCGGCGCCGCCCAAGGCTGTGGCGGACTGGCGCTATCCGGCGCTGACGTTTTCCATGGGCGGGGTGGCGTTTGTTTTTCATGAGCTGGTGCTGGGTTGGTCCGGTTCGACGCTGATCGTGCTGGATGCGGCGGGGTTGGCGTTGTTTGCCGTGGCAGGGGCGCAGAAGGCCTTGAATTTCGGCATCTCGCCGTTTGTGGCCATGCTGATGGGCACGATTACCGGGGTCGGTGGCGGGGTGCTGCGTGACATTGTGCTGGCGCGGGTGCCAGTGGTGTTGCAGGCGGACTTGTATGCCAGTTCGGCGTTTGTCGGGGCGGCGGTGTTGATTGTCGGGCGCAGGCTGGGTGTTCCGCCGGTGGCAGCTGCGTTGCTGGCCGGAGCGGCGTGTTTGTTGTTGCGGTTGTTGTCGGTGCATTTCGGCTGGCAGTTGCCGAAGGTGCCGGGGGCATGAAAAAGGCAGCCCTTGGGCTGCCTTTTCTTTTGCGTCAGAAGCGGATCAGGACAGGAATCCGCCGTCCACGTTCAGCGATACGCCGGTGGTGTAGCTCGAGGCATCGCTCGCCAGGTACAGCACGGCGCCGGCCATTTCGCTCGGGTCGGCTACGCGTTTGAGCGGGATCTGTGTCAGGGCCTGTTTCAGGATCGCGTCGTTCTTCACCAGGGCCGAGGCGAATTTGGTGTCGGTCAGGCCCGGCAGCAGGGCGTTGCAGCGGATGCCGAACTGCGCGCATTCCTTGGCGAAGACCTTGGTCATGTTGATCACGGCAGCTTTGGTCACCGAGTAGATGCCCTGGAAGATCCCCGGCGAAATGCCGTTGATCGAGGCCACGTTGATGATGCTGCCGCCGCCGTTTTCGCGCATCAGCTTGCCGGCTTCCACCGACATGAAGAAGTAGCCGCGGATGTTCACGTCGACGGTTTTCTGGAAGGCGCCGAGGTCGGTGTCCAGCACGTTGCAGAACTGTGGGTTGGTCGCGGCGTTGTTGACCAGGATGTCCAGGCGCCCGAACTGTTCCTTGATGCCGGCGAAGACCTGGCTGATCTGTTCCATTTCGCCGATGTGGCAGGCGATGGCGGTGGCCTTGCCGCCGGCGGCGATGATGGCGTCGGCCACGTGTTGGCAGCCTTCGAGCTTGCGGCTCGAAACGATCACGTGGGCGCCTTGCTGGGCCAGCAGTTTGGCGATGGCTTCACCGATGCCGCGGCTGGCGCCGGAGACGAAAGCGATCTTGCCGTCGAGGTCGAACAACTGAGTCTTGGACATGGGATTCCCTTGTAGTAAGCCTTGTTATAACGCCGTCATCAGAGGCTGGATTTGTCAATGACCTGCAGGCTCATCTGTTCCAGCAGTTTGTTCATGTGAATGAACTGCGCGAAGCGTTTGTCCTGGGTCTGGCCATGGAAGAAGCGGTAGTAAATCTGCTGCACGATGCCGGCCAGGCGGAACAGGCCGTAGGTGTAGTAGAAGTCGAAATTGTCGATCTGGATGCCCGAACGCTCGGCGTAGTAATCGACGAATTCGCGGCGCGTCAGCATGCCCGGGGCGTGGCTTGGCTGGCGGCGCATCAGTTGTACCGGCGCCGGATCGTCGGCCTGGATCCAGTAGGCGAGGGTGTTGCCCAGATCCATCAATGGATCGCCAAGGGTAGTCAGTTCCCAGTCGAGCACGCCGATGATCTGCATCGGGTTGCTCGGGTCGAGGATGACGTTGTCGAAGCGGTAGTCGTTGTGGACGATGCTGGAGGTCGGGTGATCGGCCGGCATCTTGTCGTTGAGCCAGGCTTTGACCTGTTCCCAGTGCGGTGCGTCCGGGGTCAGGGCTTTCTCGTAGCGTTCGCTCCAGCCTTTGATCTGGCGGGCGACGTAGCCTTCCGGTTTGCCCAGATCGCCGAGGCCGCAGGCTTTGTAGTCGACCCGATGCAGCTCGACGAAACGGTCGATGAAACTCTTGCACAGGGCTTCGGTTTTGGCCGCGTCCAGGCCCAGTTCCGGCGGCAGGTCCGAGCGCAGGATGATCCCCCTGACCCGTTCCATCACATAGAACTCGGCACCGATCACTGACTCATCGGTGCAGTGCACATAGGCTTTCGGGCAATACGGGAAACCGTCGCGCAACTGGTTGAGGATGCGGAATTCGCGGCCCATGTCGTGGGCGGACTTGGCTTTGTGGCCGAACGGCGGACGGCGCAGGACGAATTCCTGGTCCGGGTATTCCAGCAGGTAGGTCAGGTTCGACGCGCCGCCGGGAAACTGGCTGATCTGCGGTGTGCCGGTCAGGCCCGGAATGTGCGCTTTGAGGTACGGATCGATCAGGCTGGCATCGAGTTCTTCGCCAGAGCGGATACGGGTGGACTGGTCAGTAAGCGCCATGCTTATCCCTTCTGCTTATTTTGGAGGCCAGACATCATTGGCTAATCTAATGGCGCGCTCGGGCGGTCACAAGCGCGGTTCGGTCTTATAGGTTAGCGTGTTGGACGGTAATCAACTTTGGGAATGGGCGCGGCGGGCCGCTCGCGACTAAGGTTTAGCGCGTATGCCTTGTTCAGAAGCGAGCCTGGAAACAGGCTGCGCGAAAGTCTGTGCCAGCGCTGCCCTTCCATGCGCAGCCTGGCGTCTGAGGACTTTGCCCAGCGTGCTTCAGTGCACGCGCTGGTTGTTGAGTTTCGGCGGTAGCTGGAGCGGCGTCAGCACCGGTTGCCCGGAAAAGAACGCCACCAGATTCTTGCCCACCAGCTCAACGGTGCCTTGAGTGGCTTCCGGTGACAACCCGGCGACGTGAGGGGTAAGAAGCACGTTGCTGAGGTTTTTCAGCGCATCGGGCACTTGCGGCTCGTGATCGAAGACATCCAGCGCTGCGCCGGCGATTCGACGTTGTTCCAGTGCGGCGATCAAGTCGGCAGTGGCGATCACGCTGGCACGGGCAATGTTGACGATGAAACCATTGGGCCCCAGGGCATCAAGCACCGGGCGGGTCACCAGATGCTGGCTGCCGATGCCGCCGGGCGTGGCAACCACCAGAAAATCCGAGGCCCGCGCCAGTTCGGTCGGCGTTGAACAAAATGCGTAAGGCACATCACTGCGCACCTGGCGATTGTGATAGCTGATCTCCATGTCGAAGCCCAGCCCCGCGCGTTTGGCAATCGCCATCCCCACCGCGCCCAGACCGAGAATCCCCAGGCGCTTGCCGGCCAGCGAAGGGCGCATGATCTTCGGCCACTCGCCCCGACGCACCGCCGCATCGCAGCGCGGGATGTCGCGCACCAGCGCCAACAGCATCGCCATGGCGTGGTCGGCCACCGACGAAGCGTTGACGCCGGCGCCGTTGGTCACGGTCAGCCCACGGTCGCTGGCGGCTTGCAGGTCGACCTGCTCGTAACCGGCGCCGATCACGCAGATGATTTTCAGCGCGGGCAATGCTGCCATTTCTTCGGCGTATAAGCCCAGCGGGCCACGGGTCAGTACCGCGTCGATCCGTGCCCCGTGGGTGGCAATGGCTTGCGCGCGTTCGGCAGGGGTCGGCGCGAGAATCAGATGAAAACCCTGTCGTTCGAGAATCGGCAAATAGTCATTGATGGTTTCAACCAGTACCAGAACGGTGGCGGGCATTGCTCGGCTCCTGTGATCGTCGGTCTTCGGGCGCAAAAGTCGGTTCAGAGTGCTGATTCCAGAGCGGTTTGGCAATGGCTGGCGCGGCCCCGCATCAGGCAGTGTAGGAGCTGATGCGGGGAGCGCGCGGGTGCTTCGTCAGAAGGGGATGTCGGTGCCGGTGGTCACAGGATCAGGTCACGTACTGGGCGATGCCGTTGCCGAACGACCAGTTCTCTTTTTTCACCTCCACCAGATTGATGAACACGTCCTCCTGACGCACGGCCAGTTGCTCGTTCAGGTTGCGCGCGATGGTCTGGAACAGCCGTTGTTTCATTTCCACGGTGCGGCCTTCGCTGATGGTCAACTGGATGAACACGATGCCGTCGCTGCGCTGGATTCCCAGGTATTGCGGGTCATAGACGAAGTGCTGGTCGTCGTGCTCGGCCAGCACCTGGAAGTTGTCGTGTTCCGGCACATTGATCTCGCTGCGCAGGGCGGCGTAGATCACTTCACCAATGCGTTTGGCGAACGTCGGGTCCGGGTTTTTCTTGATGTCGACGCGGACGAGAGGCATGGGATGGCTCCACAGGTGAGGGGACTGGACGGGGATGTCAGTCAATTCGCCATTGGGTATAGCCGAAAAATGCCAGACGGTGAGGTTGTTTAAAAACGTTAGGAAATGGACGCACCGTCCTGCGGGATTTACGGATGTTGCCTACGAGTGCTGCCGGATTCATCCGCTATACGGCGGGGTGAGAAGCGCGGAATTATAGAGAGCAGGACGGGATGCGTTCTTCATGACGAAGCAGTAATCCGGACGGAAATTGCCATCAGCCAAGGAAGGCCAATGCTTCAGAACAACCGCGAAAACCTGGAACTCGACAGGCTGCATAACGAAACGCGAAAACTGATAGCTGAGCGGCAGAAGCTTATGGCGGAACAGAAGAAGCTGAAGTGGGAGACGTATTTTTATCCAGTTGCGGTGGTGGCCGGCGTGTTGACGGCAAGCGCGGCATTGGCAGGCGTCTTTTTCAAGTTTTGAGCGTTCGTTTTCGCAATCTTCAGACACATGACTCAAAAGGAAATCAACATGAGCACCTATGACGCCAAAGCCAGAATGGAACAACTGGAACGGGAACACGATGAGTGGGCCGAAAAAATACGTATCAAAGACAGGAAAGAAATGCGCCCGATCTGGGCGTTGATGGGTCTGGGCATCTTTTGCATGTTCCTCGGCTTCATATTGGCCCGATCGATCTGATCGGGTTTTCCCATGGCACATTCGGCGCCGGTACATGCCATAAAACGACATATCGCGTATCTGGCGCCGACAGTCTTTTTCCCAAAAACGACAATCCTCCGGTCTGCTCCGCACAACCATTCCTCAGCTAAGTCTTTGCTTCTGCTCATTTATCGCGGAGAATCGCGCCCCTGTTTCGGCCGGAGCATGTCTGTCGGTTTTTTCCGACGCGTCCTGACCGAGTGGCAAGTGACCGGAATGCGGAGATCCGACCGGATGAATGATCAGGCCAATAGCGTCGAACAACGCTTTGAGGCGGCAGCACCAGCCGAACTGTCGAGCTGGAATCGCCATGACACTACCTGGATGTTGGGACTGTTCGGGACGGCCATCGGCGCCGGTACCCTGTTTTTGCCGATCAACGCAGGTCTGGGTGGCTTCTGGCCGCTGGTGATCCTCGCGCTGCTGGCCTTCCCGATGACGTTCTACGCACACCGCGGTCTGACCCGCTTCGTGCTCTCCGGTCGCGAAGGCGCCGACATCACTGACGTGGTGGAGCAGCATTTCGGCATCAAGGCCGGCGCGCTGATCACGTTGCTGTACTTCTTCGCAATCTTCCCGATCCTGCTGATCTACAGCGTCGGCCTGACCAACACGGTCGCCAGTTTCCTCGAACACCAACTGCACATCACGCCGCCACCGCGCGCGCTGCTGTCGTTCGTGCTGATCCTCGGCCTGCTGGCCGTGGTGCGCTGCGGCGAGCAAGTGATCGTCAAGGCCATGAGCCTGATGGTGTATCCGTTCATCGTTGCGCTGCTGTTCCTGGCGGTGTACCTGATTCCGCACTGGAACGGCGGCATCCTGACCACGGCTTCGCAAGTGCCGGCACCGTCGGCGCTGCTGCACACGCTGTGGCTGGCGATTCCGGTGATGGTGTTCTCGTTCAACCACTCGCCGATCATCTCGGCGTTTGCGGTGGATCAGAAGCGCCGTTACGGTGTCCACGCCGACGAGCGTAGCTCGCAGATCCTGTCCCGCGCCCACCTGCTGATGGTGGTGATGGTGCTGTTCTTCGTATTCAGCTGCGTACTGACCCTGTCGCCGGAGCAACTGGCGCAAGCCAAGGCGCAGAACCTGTCGATCCTGTCGTACCTGGCCAACCACTTCAGCAACCCGACCATCGCGTTCGCGGCGCCGCTGATTGCGTTCGTGGCGATCTCCAAGTCGTTCCTTGGTCACTACATCGGTGCCAGCGAAGGCCTGAAAGGCTTGATCGTCAAAAGCGGCAAGCGTCCGGGCGCCAAGGCGCTGGATCGCATTGTGGCGGCGTTCATGCTGGTGGTGTGCTGGATCGTGGCGACCCTGAACCCGAGCATCCTCGGCATGATCGAAACCATCGGTGGCCCGGTCATCGCGGCGATCCTGTTCCTGATGCCGATGTACGCGATCCGCAAAGTGCCGGCGATGGCCCGTTATCGTGGGCAGATGTCGAACGTGTTTGTCACCGCAGTGGGTCTGGTGGCGATTTCGGCGTTGATCTACTCGCTGACTGCTTAAGGTTCAGCAACAAGGTTCTAATTGATCTTGTGAAAAAGAAAGGCCGATCTGCCTCGCAGGTCGGCCTTTTTTGTGCCTGCGATCTTCGCGGGCAGGTTCGCTCCCAAGATGATCGTTCCCACGCTCTGCGTGGGAATGCAGCCAAGGACGCTCTGCGTCCTGAACCGTGACGCAGAGCGTCACAAGAGGCATTCCCACGCGGAGCGTGGGAACGATCAGCGCGGGGCGAGGCCCCATCCGGCAGGCATAAAAAAACGCCGCTCATCTCGCGATGGGCGGCGTTTATCATTGCGTTGCAGCGTTAGGCTTGAACGACAGGGATCTTGGCGTTCGCAGCAGCTTCACGGAACTCGGCAATCTGGTCGAAGGACAGGTAGCGGTAAACGTCGGCCGCCATGCTGTCGATCTTGCCAGCGTATTCCATGTACTCCTCGACGGTCGGCAGGCGACCCAGGATCGAAGCAACGGACGCCAGCTCAGCCGAGGCCAGGTAGACGTTCGCGCCGTCGCCCAGACGGTTCGGGAAGTTACGGGTCGAGGTCGACACCACGGTGCTGTTCGGCTCAACGCGTGCCTGGTTACCCATGCACAGCGAGCAGCCTGGCATTTCCATGCGGGCGCCGGCCTTGCCGTAGATGCCGTAGTAGCCTTCTTCGGTCAGTTGGTGAGCGTCCATCTTGGTCGGCGGCGACAGCCACAGACGGGTTGGCAGCTGACCCTTGACCTGATCCAGCAGCTTACCGGCAGCGCGGAAGTGACCGATGTTGGTCATGCACGAACCGATGAACACTTCGTCGATCTTCTCGCCAGCAACGCTGGACAGCAGGCGGGCGTCGTCCGGGTCGTTCGGCGCGCACAGTACAGGCTCGCTGATGTCGGCCAGATCGATTTCGATGACTTCGGCGTATTCGGCGTCGGCATCGGCTTCCATCAGTTGCGGGTTGGCGATCCAGGCTTCCATCGCTTGGGCGCGACGTTCCAGGGTGCGGGCATCGCCGTAGCCTTCGCCGATCATCCAGCGCAGCAGGGTGATGTTGGACTGCAGGTACTCGGTGATCGACTCTTTCGACAGCTTGATGGTGCAACCGGCAGCCGAACGTTCGGCCGAGGCGTCGGACAGTTCGAACGCCTGTTCCAGGGTCAGACCTTCCAGGCCTTCGATTTCCAGGATGCGGCCGGAGAAGGCGTTTTTCTTGCCTTTCTTCTCAACGGTCAGCAGACCGTTCTGGATGGCGAAGTAAGGGATGGCATGAACCAGGTCACGCAGGGTGATGCCAGGTTTCATTTTGCCTTTGAAGCGCACCAGGATCGATTCCGGCATGTCCAGCGGCATGACGCCGGTGGCTGCGGCGAACGCGACCAGACCGGAACCGGCCGGGAACGAGATGCCCATCGGGAAACGGGTGTGCGAGTCACCACCGGTACCGACGGTGTCCGGCAGCAGCATGCGGTTCAGCCACGAGTGGATGATGCCGTCGCCCGGACGCAGGGAAACACCGCCGCGGGTCATGATGAAGTCAGGCAGGGTGTGGTGGGTGGTCACGTCGATCGGCTTTGGATAAGCCGCGGTGTGGCAGAAGGACTGCATTACCAGATCAGCGGAGAAGCCCAGGCACGCCAGGTCTTTCAGTTCGTCACGGGTCATTGGACCGGTGGTGTCCTGAGAACCTACGGTGGTCATCTTCGGTTCGCAGTAGGTGCCAGGACGAACGCCTTTTCCTTCTGGCAGACCGCAAGCCTTGCCGACCATTTTCTGCGCCAGGGTGAAGCCCTTGGTGCTTTCAGCCGGTGCTTCCGGCTTCTTGAACAGATCGAACGCTGGCAGACCCAGTTCGGCGCGAGCCTTCTCGGTCAGGCCACGGCCGATGATCAGCGGGATACGGCCGCCGGCGCGGACTTCGTCCAGCAGGACCGGGGTCTTCATTTCGAAGGTGGTGATGACTTCGTCGGTACCGTGCTTGCAGACTTTGCCAGCGTGCGGGTAAAGGTCGATCACGTCGCCCATGTTCATGTTCGATACGTCGAACTCGATTGGCAGTGCGCCGGCATCTTCCATGGTGTTGTAGAAGATCGGAGCGATTTTGCTGCCGAAGCAGAAACCGCCAGCGCGCTTGTTCGGCACGTAAGGGATGTCGTCGCCGAAGAACCACAGCACCGAGTTGGTCGCCGATTTACGCGAGGAACCGGTACCGACCACGTCACCGACGTAGGCGATAGGGAAGCCCTGGCCGCGCATTTCTTCGATCTGCTTCATCGGGCCGGTCTTGCCTTGCTCGTCCGGAACGATGCCGTCACGGGCCATTTTCAGCATGGCCAGGGCGTGCAGCGGGATGTCTGGACGCGACCAGGCGTCCGGGGCAGGGGACAGGTCGTCGGTGTTGGTTTCGCCGGTGACCTTGAAGACGCGCAGGCTGATCTTGTCGGCCAGTACAGGGCGCTTCTTGAACCACTCGCCGTCAGCCCAGGATTGCAGCACGGCCTTGGCGTGAACGTTGCCGTTCTTGGCTTTTTCAGCCACGTCGTGGAAGGCATCGAACATCAGCAGGGTGTGCTTGAGTTCTTCGGCGGCCACTGGCGCCAGCTCGGCGTCGTCCAGCAGTTCAACCAGGGTCACGATGTTGTAGCCGCCCTGCATGGTGCCGAGCAGTTCTACAGCGCGCTTCTTGTCCAGCAGAGGGGAGGAGACTTCGCCCTTGGCCAGTGCGGAGAGGAAACCGGCCTTGACGTAGGCGGCTTCGTCCACTCCTGGTGGTACGCGATTGGTGATCAGGTCAACGAGGAAAGCTTCTTCGCCAGCCGGAGGATTCTTCAGCAGCTCGACCAGGCCTGCAGTTTGTTCGGCGTTAAGCGGCTGGGGAACGATACCCAGGGCTGCACGCTCTTCGATATGTTTGCGGTAGGCTTCAAGCACAGTTATTACCCTCATCAGTGGTCCCAAATGGGTGTCCGGGACGCTCATCCCGAAATGCTCGTACTCATGCGCTGCGTGGCGTTGTGGGCCGCTTAGCCAGAATTACCGGGCATTCCTTACAGAAGCTGCTTTCAAAGTTTTACGCCTGCAGAACGGGGAGCTGATGAGGGTTGGCGTTGGGCTTTTCCCCGCTGGAAAAACCCTACGCCAACACCGCTCTGAAGGAACGACTGTGCTCGTGACGCTTTGAAAACAGCTTCTAACGGACATTGGCGCCTAAAAAGGCTGGCTGATTCTACGGCAAAAAAAATTTAAAGGTAAGTCGCGCTCTATTGGACTTTGGTTGCGTTGTACGCGGCTCGGGTAAACCTTGATCCAGCGCTTGCCCCTGACGTTTGAGGGGTGATGAATGGCGGACAAAGGGCTAACATGCCGACCTGTTCCGCGTTTCAAGTGTTCTGCCCATTTATGCCCAATCAGACCATCAAGACCCCCTGCGTCGGCCTCTGCTCCACCGTTTACGGTGATCTGGTGTGCCGTGGCTGCAAGCGTTTCCACCACGAAGTGATCCATTGGAACGGTTACAACGAGGAAGAAAAGCGTGCGGTGTGGCTGCGTCTTGAGCAATTGCTGTCACAAGTGATGGCGAGCAAGGTCGAGGTCTTCGACCCGGCGCGCCTGCGTCTGCAACTGGAACAGCGCAAGATCCGCTTCGTGCCGCATCAGTCGGAATATTGCTGGGCGTATCAGCTGATCGCCCGGGGCGCGCGGGTGATCATTAATCTGGAAGCCTACGGAATGGTATTGCTGCCGGAGTTTCGCGACTGGAACCTGCCGGAACTGCGCGATGCCATTGATCGGGAATTTTTCCTGCTGTCGGAAGCACACTATCAGCGCTACATCGCCCCCGGTTTCCTCAAGGATGCCCTCGGTGACTGACCTATTGCTATCGCTGGCAAGCCAGCTCCCGCAGTGATGGTGTAATGCTCTCGATGTTGGACACACCTGAGTCCCTGTGGGAGCTGGCTTGCCAGCGATGACGGCCTTACCGGCGCCGCAATGCTTAATGCTTTACCGCTAACTCGACCAAATGGTCTTCAACCTCCTGGGGCTTGAGCACCAGCACGTCACTTTCCAGTTGATCCAGCACCTGTTCGGCCGTATTACCGATCAACGCTCCCGACACACCGCTGCGCGCCACGGTGCCAATCACCGTCACAGCCGCCTGCAGCTTGTGCGCCATGAACGGAATCAACACGTCCGCCGGACCTTCCTCGACATGCAAATGCTCGTCATCGATGTCGAACTCAGCCTGAAACGCCCGGCATTGCTCGCGATAACGCGCCTCGATGGTTTCCTTGAGCTGGAACGTCGGGTCGGCGGCCGACAGCATCGGTGACGGATGGGCGGTAATCACGTGCAAATGCCCCTTGGCCAGGCTGGCGATGTCGAAGCCGTGGTCGATGATCGTGGTGTGCAGATGACGGTGTTCGCCGTCGGCATTGCCGACGTCGACCGCTGCCAGAATCACCTTGTCCTTCCACGAACCGGCGGTCTTCACCAGCAGCACCGGAGTAGGGCAGTGGCGCAGCAGTTTCCAGTCCGCCGGGGTCAGCAGGGCCTTTTTCAACGGGCTGTCGGGGAAGTGCTGCTTGATCACCAGCCCGCAGCCTTCAGCCTGCTGCACATCGATGATGGTTTCGTGCAGGCTCTCGTTCCACGCCTGTTCGGTGGTGACGCTGTAGCCGTCCGCCAGCAGCGCGGCCTTGAGCACGCTGAGCATGCCGGCGTGATCGTGCTTCTTGTCGCAGACCAGCAGGTGCAGATGGGCCTGGGTCACCCCGGCGATCAGTTTGGCGCGCTTGAGCGCCAGGCTTTCCGCGTGTTCGGGTTCGATGACCACCAGAATGCTGCGAATGGCTTGCATGAGTGAGTCTCCAGCAATGAAAAGGCACGGCGTTGCACAACTATAGTTGCTGCTGCCGTGCCTGCGACTTGATGCATATCAACGCAGGCCGCTGGTGGTCTGCGGGCAGGCCGGTATAATCGGCGCCCTTCGCTCCAACACCTTTTGACCGTGAGCCCCATGATCCTTCCCGAAATCCACGAATTCCTTGGTTGCCGCACGCCTGACGCCTGGGTCCAGGCCGCGCTGGCCGATCAGGAAACCCTGCTGATCGACCACAAGAACTGCGAGTTCAAGGCCGCCAGCACCGCGTTGAGCCTGATCGCCAAGTACCATTCCCACGTCGATCTGATCAACATGATGTCGCGTCTGGCCCGGGAAGAACTGGTGCACCACGAGCAGGTGATGCGCATCATGAAGCGACGCAAGATCGAACTGCGCCAGCTCCACGCCGGCCGTTATGCCTCGAGCCTGCGCAAAGTGGTGCGCAGCCATGAACCGGTGAAACTGGTCGACACCCTGGTGGTAGGCGCCTTTATCGAAGCGCGCAGTTGCGAGCGATTCGAAGCGCTGGTGCCGCATCTGGACGAAGAACTCGGCAAGTTCTACTTCGGCCTGCTGAAAAGCGAGGCCCGGCATTTCCAGGGTTACCTGAAACTGGCCTACCAGTACGGTGACGCCAAGGACATCGCCCAGGTGATCGAGAGAGTCCGCGCCGCCGAGCAGGACCTGATCGAGTCGCCGGACGAGGAATTCCGTTTCCACAGTGGCGTACCTGTCGCGGCCTGAATTGTTAAAAACTCTTAAGAGTATGAAACATCAGCGAAAACCGGCCCAAGTGGCCGGTTTTTGCTGCCCGCAATAAGCGTCTCGCCTGTGAATGCCGCCATAATGTCGCCCACTTCACTGAGGGTTGGCGGCGGTTGTTATGGATAACCTGGGTTTTGGCAGAGTCCTGCTGGTGGAAGACGATGAGCGCCTGGCCGCGCTGATCGCCCACTTTCTCGAACAACACGGCTACGAGGTGCACACCGTGCATCGCGGCGACCTGGCCGTGGCCGCGTTTCTCGAATTCAAGCCCAAAGTGGTGGTGCTCGACCTGATGCTGCCGGGGCAGAGCGGCCTGCACGTGTGCCGGGAAATCCGCAGCGTGTCGGACACACCGATTGTTATTCTGACGGCCAAGGAAGATGACCTCGACCATATTCTGGGCCTCGAGTCCGGCGCCGATGACTACGTGATCAAACCGATCAAGCCGCCTGTTCTGCTCGCACGCCTGCGGGCCCTGCAACGCCGGCAGGTGCCGGACAGCGGTGTGGTCAGCTCGCTGGAATTCGGCAATCTGGTCATCGACCGCAGTTGCCGCGAAGTGCGTCTGGCGGGCGAGCTGATCGAACTGACCACCATGGAATTCGAACTGCTGTGGCTGCTGGCCAGCGCTGCCGGCAAGATCCTGTCGCGCGATGACATTCTCAACCGCATGCGCGGCATCGCGTTCGATGGCCTCAACCGCAGCGTCGACGTGTACATCAGCAAGTTGCGCAACAAACTCAAGGACAACCCTCGCGAACCGGTGTGCATCAAGACCGTGTGGGGCAAGGGTTACCTGTTCAATCCGTTCGCGTGGGAGTTGTAGATGCTGCGGTTATTTCTCGGGCTGTTTCTGGTGATGACCGTCGGGCTGGTGGCGGCGCTGCAAACCGTCGAACACACCTTCAACGCGTTGCTCGACAACCAGATGCAGGCCTACAACCGCGAGGCGGTGCGCGGTCAGGCCTGGTCGCTGGTCGAACACATGCGCGACCAGCAGGGCGCGGCGCGCGAGGCGCAACTGGAGGCGTTGCGGCCGCACTACGGGCTGACGTTGAGCCTGATCGAGGCTGACCAACTGAACCTCAACGATCAGGAAAAAGCCGAACTGGCTCAGGATCTGTTGGTGATCCGCGACGATTACACCCAGTTCATCAGCAACATCGACGGTGGTTCGCAGTTGCTCAGCATCAAGCTGCCGCCCGAGCCGAGCCTGATGCCGTTCTACATTGCCGGGGCCTACCTGATGCTGGCGGTGCTGCTGGGCATCGTCCTGTACTTCTGGGTTCGCCCGCACTGGCGCGATCTGGAAAAGCTGCGGCTGGCCGCCGAGCGTTTCGGCGACAACGACCTCTCGGTACGGATCCAGCTGTCCAAGCGCTCGAACATCCGCGACCTGGCCGGCCACTTCAACCTGATGGCGGCGCGCATCGAAGGCCTGATCGCCAATCAGCGCGAACTGACCAACGCGGTCTCCCACGAACTGCGCACGCCGATTGCCCGGTTGTCGTTCGAGCTCGATCAGCTCAAGCAGCAACCGGACGCCAGCCAGAACCGCGAACTGATCGCCGACATGTATGCCGACCTCGGCGAGCTGGAAGAAATGGTCTCCGAACTGCTGACCTACGCCAGCCTCGAACGCGGCGCGACGGTGATCACCCGCGAAAACATCCAGGCCGCCAACTGGCTCGACAGCGTGGTCGGCAGCGTGGCGCTGGAAGCCGAGGCCGCCGGGGTGCAGCTGTTGATCGTAGATTGCCGGGTCGACGAAGTGCGGATCGAACCGCGGTTCATGGCGCGGGCGGTGATCAATCTGCTGCGCAATGCCATCCGGTATGCCGAGCAGCGGGTCGAGGTGTCGCTGGTGCGCATCGGCGATCAATACGAAGTTCAGGTCAACGACGACGGGCCGGGCGTGCCGCTGGCCGGTCGAGAGAAGATTTTCGAACCGTTCTCGCGTCTGGACGCCAGCCGCGACCGCCGCACGGGCGGTTTCGGACTTGGCCTGGCGCTGGTGCGACGGGTGTCGCAATCCCATGGCGGGCAGGTTGAGGTCGGCGACTCGCCGTGGGGCGGCGCTTCGTTCCGCATGACCTGGGCGCATCTGGATTGATGAGTCTCCCTCCCCGGAAGGGGAGGCAGTCGATTAACTGAGGACGTAGTCCACCGGTTTCAGCGCCGGCGGCAACGGCTCAGTCCCCAGCTCCGAGAGAATATCCCGCTCGATACCCCGCACCAGCGCATCGGTCGGCAAATCGTTTTCATCCCGGCCGAACGGGTCTTCCAGTTCATCGGCAATCGCATCCAGGCCGAAGAAGGTGTAGCTGACAATCGCCGTGAACAGCGGCGTCAGCCACCCCAGCGGTTCGGCCATGGCGAACGGCAGCAGGATGCAGAACAGGTAAATCGTGCGATGCAGCAGCAAGGTGTACGGGAAGGGCAGCGGTGTGTTTTTGATCCGCTCGCACACGGCCTGCGCCTGGGTCAGGCTGGTCAGGTGATTGGCCAGCAGCATGTAGCGCCATTCACTGAGAACGCCCGCCTCATGCAGATCGGAGCATTGCTGACCGACGGTTTGCAGGATCCGCCCGCTGTAGTCCGGCACCTGTGCGTCGTGTTGCGGGGTGATCCACTCGGCACTGGCGGCGGCTTCGTCTTCCCGGCGCAAGCGCGCATTCAGCGCGTGGGCGAAACCAGCGAGGTTGAGCAGCAACAGGCGACGCTGGGCCGATTCGCGGATCACATGGGTCTCGCGGATCACCGAGCGCACATGCACGATCACTTCACCCCAGGCCTTGCGTGCTTCGTACCAGCGGTCGTAGCAGGCGTTGTTGCGAAAATTCATGAAGATCGACAGCGACAGGCCGAGCAGTGTGAACGGCGTGGCGTTGACCTTGGTGAAGTTGCTCGGATGGAGCATTTCCACCAGCACGATGGCCGACGCCAGCAGCGTGACCATCAGGGCGCGCAGGGCGATGCGCTTGGCGATCGAGCCCTTGAGGGTGAAGAGAATGGCGAATTGATTGACCCTGGGTCGGATGATCATGCGGCTCTCTGCCTTGCAAACGTGGCGGATCAGCCGCCGGTCATGTTCATGAAGCGCACCACTTGCACGTCGTCGTTCACTTCAAAGTTGTGCCGGTAAGGCTTGAGTTTCATCGCTTCGATGATGGCTTTCTCAAGCCGCTCCGGTTGACCTGGATGAGCGCGCAGCACCGCTTTCAGATCCACCGAATGCTCGTTCCCCAGACACAGTAGCAAACGCCCCTCGACGGTCAGCCGCACCCGATTGCAGGTGCCGCAGAAGTTGTGGCTGTGGGGCGAAATGAACCCCAGCCGGATGTGCGGCGCTTCGGCCAGCCGCCAGTAGCGCGACGGGCCCTGGGTCGATTCGGCGGAGTCGATCAGGGTGTAGCGCTCGGCGATCTTTTCGCGCACCTGGGTGCTGGAAAAGAACGACTCGGCGCGGCTGTGTTCGCTGATGATCCCCAGCGGCATTTCCTCGATGAAGGAAATGTCCAGATCCCGTTCGATGGCGAACTGCACCAGATCGTTGATCTCGTGATCGTTGCGGCCCTGCATCACCACGCAGTTGAGTTTAGTGCGGGTAAATCCGGCGGCGCGCGCGGCGTCGATGCCGTCGATCACCTGGGCCAGGTCACCGGTGCGGGTCATCTGCTTGAAGCGCTCGGCATCAAGACTGTCGAGACTGACGTTGAGGCGTTTGACCCCGGCGTCGAACAGCGGACTGGCGAGTTTGCCGAGCTGCGAGCCGTTGGTGGTCAGGCACAGTTCGCGCAGGCCGGGCAGGGCGGCGATCTGCTTGCACAAGCCGACGACGCCCGGGCGAATCAGCGGCTCGCCGCCAGTCAGGCGAATCTTGCGGGTGCCCAGCGCAACGAAGCTCTGCGCCAGTTGATAGATCTCCTCCAGCGTCAGCACCCGTTGGCGCGGCAAAAACTGCATGTCTTCGGCCATGCAATACACGCAGCGAAAGTCGCAGCGGTCGGTGACCGACATGCGCAGGTAGTCGACGCGGCGGTTGTAACCATCGATCAAGACGCGCTCTGACATGACAGCCTCGCTTGGGTGAAATCCGCTATTGAAGGGATTGGGTCGGCGCAGGTTATGAGCAACTTGAGACTGCGTCCAATCACTCTTGATTACCGGCCGATTGATGCTGTCGATGATGAAATAATTATTTGCTGTTTTTCCCTTCTTAGTTTTGCAAGTGCCCGTATTTAAAGGGTTTAAGTCCGTGATAGATGCTTTCGATAACGCAGTCATTAATAGCGATTAGACAAGTTTTTGCAGCGGTTCCTATCCTTGGCCCCGTCAAACGAAACGACCGCTTTTTAACTTGAAAGTCAGTCGTCGCTGTTTAAACCCGATCAGGTTTTTGCCTGTGTGCATCGTCATGGAGAAGTCCCATGTCACAAGTCGACCGTTACAAACCCTACAAGGGCGCCGCTGCGGGTTGGGGCGCTGTGATCAGCCTCACCAAGAACTGGCTGGGCAGTGAAAACGCCCTGAAAAACATCCGCGCCATGCTCAAGACCAACCAGAACGGCGGCTTCGACTGCCCCGGTTGCGCCTGGGGTGAAGCGCCCGGCGCGAGCATGCTGAAGTTCTGCGAGAACGGCGCCAAAGCGGTGAACTGGGAAGCCACCGGCCGCCTGGTCGATCCGGCGTTCTTCAACAAGTACACAGTCTCGACCCTGGCCGAGCAAAGCGATTACTGGCTTGAGTATCAGGGCCGGATCACCCATCCGATGCGCTACGACGCGCGGGTCGACCGCTATGTGGAAACTACCTGGGACGATGCCTTCGCGCTGATCGCCAAACACCTCAAAGGCCTGAAATCGCCCCACGAGGCCGAGTTCTACACCTCGGGTCGTGCCAGCAACGAAGCGGCGTTTCTCTATCAGTTGTTCGTCCGCGCCTACGGCACCAACAACTTCCCGGACTGCTCGAACATGTGCCACGAAGCCAGTGCGGTGAGCATGGGCGAGAGCCTCGGCGTCGGCAAAGGCACGGTGGTCTATGAAGACCTGCACCACGCCGACGCGATTTTCGTCATCGGCCAGAACCCCGGCACCAACCACCCGCGCATGCTCGAACCGTTGCGAGAGGCGGTGAAGCGTGGCGCGCAAGTGGTGTGCATCAACCCGCTGAAAGAGCGTGGGCTGGAGCGATTCCAGAATCCGCAGAACCCGATCGAAATGCTCAGCAACGGCTGGGAAGCGACCAACACCGCGTATTTCCGTCCGGCCTTGGGCGGCGACATGGCGATGATTCGCGGCATGGCCAAGTTCCTGCTGGAGTGGGAGCGCGAAGCCCAGGCTACCGGCGGCGAACCGGTGTTCGATCACGCCTTCATTGCCGAGCACACGTCGGGTCTCGACAGCTACCTGGCCGAAGTCGATGCCACGAACTGGGAGCACATCGTCGAGCAGTCCGGCGTGCCGCTGCATGACATCGAACTGGCAGCGCGCATGTACGCCCGCGCCAAGAGCGTGATCATGTGCTGGGCCATGGGCCTGACCCAGCACGTGCACTCGGTGCCGACCCTGCAGGAAGTCATCAACCTGCAACTGCTGCGCGGCAATGTCGGCCGTCCGGGCGCCGGGCTGTCGCCGGTGCGCGGCCACAGTAACGTGCAGGGCGACCGCACCATGGGCATCAACGAACTGGCCCCGACCGAGCTGATGGACGCCCTGGAAAAACGGCTCAACTTCAAGGTGCCGCGGATGCACGGCCACAACACGGTCATGGCCATTGGTGCCATGGAACGTGGCGAAGCCAAGGTGTTTATCGGGCTCGGCGGCAACTTCGCTCAAGCTACGCCGGACACCCCGCGCACCCACGCCGCGATGCGCAAACTCGACCTGAGCGTGCACATCTCGACCAAACTCAACCGCAGCCATCTGGTGACCGGGCGTGATGCGCTGATCCTGCCGTGCCTGGGCCGTACCGACATCGACGTCCAGGCCGAAGGCCCGCAAGGCGTAACGGTGGAAGACACCTTCAGCATGGTGCACTTGTCGTTCGGCCAACTGAAGCCGAAGTCGGCGCACCTGAAATCCGAGCCGGCGATCATTGCCGGGATTGCCGCCGCCACATTGGGCAAACACCCGATCGACTGGGAATGGGCGGTGGGTGACTATGGGCGTATCCGCAACCTGATCGCCGACGTGATTCCGGGCTTCGAGAATTTCAACGAGAAGCTGCTGATCCCCGGTGGTTTCCACCTCGGCAACAACGCCTCCGACCGGGTCTGGAACACTGAATCCGGTAAAGCCCAGTTCACTCCGTGCGTGCTGCCGGAGCATTTGATCAGCGAAGGCGTGCGCAGCCTGCCGGTCAAACCGCATCTGATCCTGCAAACCATGCGGTCCCACGATCAGTACAACACCACGCTGTACGGCCTCGACGACCGTTATCGCGGGGTTTACGGCATGCGCGACGTGGTGTTCGCCAACGAACAGGACATCCGCCGGCTCGGTTTTGAACCGGGGCAGAAGGTTGATCTGGTGGCGCTGTGGGATGACGAGCGTGAGCGTCGGGTCAGTGGTTTCACCCTGATCGCCTACGACATTCCGGCCGGGCAGGCTGCCGCGTACTACCCGGAAACCAATCCGCTGGTGCCGCTGGAAAGCTACGGCGACCGCACCTACACGCCAACCTCGAAATTCGTGGCGATCCGCCTCGAAGCGGCCGAGGCGAGCAACCTGATCCCGTCGTCGGTGGCCTGACCGACCCACGCGATCCAACCCTTCTGCAATTTGACTGGCTGCAGGCGTTCGCGCCTGGCGGTGGCCCGGCCGTGTGCTGCCGCTTTTCAGCCTTGATGAGGACATCATCATGTTCAACCTGGAGGCACTGGACCTGGCGCGAATTCAATTCGCGTTCACGGTTTCGTTCCACATCATCTTCCCGGCGATCACCATTGGCCTGGCGAGTTTCCTGGCGGTGCTCGAAGGCCTGTGGCTGAAAACCCGTAACGACACTTACCGCGATCTCTACCATTTCTGGTCGAAGATCTTCGCCGTCAACTTCGGCATGGGCGTGGTGTCGGGGCTGGTCATGGCGTACCAGTTCGGCACCAACTGGAGCGGGTTTTCCGACTTCGCCGGCAGCGTCACCGGGCCGTTGCTGACCTATGAAGTGCTGACCGCGTTCTTCCTTGAGGCCGGGTTCCTCGGGGTGATGCTGTTCGGCTGGAACCGTGTGGGTCGTGGATTGCACTTCTTCGCCACGGTGATGGTCGCCATCGGCACGCTGATCTCGACCTTCTGGATTCTCGCCTCCAACAGCTGGATGCAAACCCCGCAGGGTTTCGAAATCGTCGACGGCCGGGTGATGCCGGTTGACTGGCTGGCGATCGTGTTCAACCCGTCGTTCCCGTTCCGGCTGGCGCACATGGCGATTGCCGCGTTCGTTGCCACAGCGTTCTTCGTCGGCGCTTCGGCAGCCTGGCATTTGCTGCGCGGCAATGACACCCGACCGGTGCGCAAGATGTTTTCCATGGCGCTGTGGATGGCGCTGATCGTGGCGCCGATTCAAGCGGTGGTCGGTGACGCCCATGGCTTGAACACCCTGGAACATCAACCGGCGAAGATCGCCGCCATCGAAGGACACTGGGAAAACGCCGACAACGGGCCGACCCCGCTGGTGCTGTTCGGCATCCCGGACATGCAGGCGGAGAAGACCAAATACGCGATCGAGATTCCGTACCTCGGCAGCCTGATCCTCACCCACAGCCTCGACAAGCAGATCCCGGCGCTCAAGAACTTCCCGAAAGAAGACCGGCCGAACTCGACCGTGATTTTCTGGAGCTTCCGCGTGATGGCCGGGCTTGGGATGTTGATGATCCTCGTCGGTGTGGTGGGTCTGGCGTTGCGGCGCAACGGCAAGGTCTACCGGCATCGCGGCTTCCAGCGGCTGGTGCTGCTGATGGGGCCGAGCGGTCTGATCGCGCTGCTGGCGGGTTGGATCACCACCGAAGTCGGGCGTCAGCCGTGGGTGGTTTACGGCCTGATGCGCACCCATGACGCCGCGTCCCATCACTCGGTGGCGCAGATGAGCACCTCGCTGGCGCTGTTCGTCGTCATCTACTGCTCAGTGTTCACCGTGGGCATCGGCTACATGATGAAACTGGTGAGCAAGGGCCCGCAGCCGCACCACGAACATCCGCCCGAAGGCACTCAGCTGCAGACCCCGCGCCGGCCACTTTCGGCGGTTACCGACAACCTCGAATCCGCGACCCGGATCCACTGATAAAGGAGCGTTGAGTCATGGGTATTCAAGGTATCGATCTCTCGTTGATCTGGGGCGTGATCATTGCCTTCGGGGTGATGATGTACGTGATCATGGACGGTTTCGATCTGGGCCTCGGGATCCTGTTCCCGATGATCAGCGACGAGCAGGAACGCGACGTGATGATGAACACCGTCGCACCGGTGTGGGACGGCAACGAAACCTGGCTGGTGCTCGGCGGCGCGGCGTTGTACGGCGCGTTTCCGCTGGCTTACGGAGTGATTCTGGAGGCGTTGTATCTGCCGCTGATCTTCATGCTCGCGGGGCTGATTTTCCGCGGTGTGCCGTTTGAGTTTCGCTTCAAGGCGCCGGCTGAAAAACGTCATCTGTGGGACTGGGCGTTCATTGGCGGTTCGCTGCTGGCGACGTTCTCCCAGGGCGTGGTGATCGGCGCGTATGTGTCGGGAATTCCGGTGGTGGATCGGCAGTTTGCCGGTGGCGGTCTCGACTGGCTGGCGCCATTTCCGCTGGTTTGCGGCGTCGGTCTGGTGATTGCTTACGCCTTGCTCGGCAGTACCTGGCTGCTGGTCAAGACCGAAGGCATGCTCGAATCGCGGATGCGTCACTACAGCCGTCCACTGGCGTGGCTGTTGTTGGCGATGGTGGTGGTGATCGGCGCGTGGACGTTGCAACTGCACCCGGAACTGGCCAGCCGCTGGTTCAACCATGCGCACCTGACCGTGTTCGCCGGGCTGGTGGTGTTGGCGGTGCTGGCGCTGTTCGGGCTGTTGCGTTCGTTGCGTCAGCGGCACACCCACTGGCCGTTCGTGTTCACCCTGGTGCTGATGTTCCTCGGTTACATCGGCCTGGCGCTGAGCATCTGGCCGAACATCATCCCGCCGTCGGTCAGCCTGTGGGCGGCGGCTTCACCGGCCACCAGCCAGCTGTTCGCCCTGATCGGCGCGCTGTTCATCCTGCCGGTGATCCTGATGTACACCTTCTGGAGCTACTACGTGTTCCGCGGCAAAGTGAGGATCGGCGATGGCTACCATTGATTCGCGTGAGGTGAAATCCAGCCCCTGGCACAAGCGTCTGGGCTGGCTGCTGCTGATCTGGTCCGGCAGCGTGGTGTCGCTGGCGGTGGTGGCGAGCCTGCTGAAGCTGGCGATGTATGCAGCGGGAATGAGAACCCACTGACCATAAAAAACCGGAGCCTGATATGGGCTCCGGTTTTTTATTGCCTGCATTTTGCATTCCTGCACACCCCCTGTGGGAGCCAGCCTGCTGGCGATAGCGATCTTTCAGTCTATGAAGATGTGATGGCCTCATCGCGAGCAGGCTCGCTCCCACAAGGGTAGCGGTGGATTCAAGTCATCATTCGCCGCCAAACATCGCAGTCCAGTAAATCCCGGCACTGCTCTTCGGATCGACTGCGTAGGCAGCGCCAAGCTCACGATAATGAGGGTTCATCAGGTTGGCGCAATGACCGGGGCTGGCGAGCCAGCCGGCGACGACCTTCTGCACAGTGTCCTGCCCGGCGGCAATGTTCTCGCCGACCTGCTGACCGCTGTAACCGGCCAGTTCCGCGCGGTCGCCGGGAGTGCCGCCGTTGCGGTCCTTGTGGTCGAAATAATTGTTGTTGGCCATCTCGCGGCTGTGTTCCTGGGCAACGCCGCCGAGCACCGCGTTCCATGCCAGCGGCGCAGTCGCTGCGAAGGCCTGACCGCCGCACTGGCGCGGCTGGGCGCGGGCGGCGTTGAGTTGCTCGAGGAGTTTCTGGCCTTCAGCCTGACCGTCGCCGAGGCGGGCGGACAGCAGTGGCCGGGCGAGGGTGATGCGCCAGTCACGATCAGCGCGGCTGACGCCGATATCGACGAACTGCGGATCCAGCACCACCTGACAGAAGCTTTCCTGAATCGCCTTCATCGCCGACGCCGCATCCCGTGGCCCGTTCAGGGTGATCGCCTGCACGTTGACCATCGGGTAGCGAGCGCTGGACATCGCCTGCTGCAAATCCACCACGCCGCTGGCCGGCAGAATCAGGCGCGGATCGGCCGAAAGCGGCGGCAATTCGCTGGACGCCTGGCTGCCACAACGCTGCGGCTGGCTGCGGTAGCTGTTGATCGATTCGATCAATTGCGACTCATCGGTGGCCATGGCCGAAGTGGCCAGCGCCAGGCCCACGGACAACGCGGCGAGTCGCAGAACGGATGGCATGAAGCGCATGGAAATCTCCCTTGGGCTGAGTGCGCTCATCATGCGCGAAAGGGCCCCGGTTCGTGCAATGTCTTTTTCTTCACAACGCGGATTTTTCTGCCGAACGATTCCGTGCAATTTGCCGTCTACACTTCGCGAAGACCCCGGAAACCGGGCGTCTCAACCACGTAACACTTCGCCCGCATCGGGCCCTGCCGGAAGAATGATCATGGGATTGAACGGGTTGCTTTGCTGTCTTGCGTTGACCCTGCTGAGCGGTGCTGCGCTGGCCACCGATCAGGCGCCGATCAAGGAAAAGGCCGAGGCGAAAGCCGAGGTTCTGGAAGAGAAGGCCGCCGACAAACCCGACGCACCTCCGGCACCCAAATCCGAAGCCATCACCCCGACCGAAGCACAGGCGGTCGACCCCGCCGGCGCCGCACCGCTGGACGATCCGATCACCTGTCTGGCGCGCAGCATCTATTGGGAAGCCAAGGGCAAGGACAATGCCGACATGGAAGGCGTGGCCAGTGTGGTGATGAATCGCCTCGGGCATGACGGCTTTCCAGGCACGGTGTGCGAGGTTGTCAAGCAGGGCTCGGAAAGCAAGAGTTGCCAGTTTTCCTGGTGGTGCGACGGGCGTCCGGATCAGGTCAAGGAAGATGCCGAATACGCGCTGGCCAAGGAAATCGCCGGCAAGGCCCTGAACCGTCAGCTCACCGATCGCACTCACGGCGCGCTGTACTTCCACGACCGCAACGTACATCCGAGCTGGGCCAAGGAATACAGAAAAACCGCCGAGACCAGGAAATTCCTGTTCTACAAACCCGCGGGCGGGGATGCGCGTTAGGCGCAGACTTCGCGCACACAATGGCGCAACCAGCGGTGCGCCGGGTCGGCGTCCATGCGCGGGTGCCAAAGCATCGACACGCTGATATCCGGCATACGCAAGGGCAGGGCGAAGCTGTGCAGGCCCGTGCGCAGTTTGCTGGTGTGACGTTCCGGAACGGTGGCGATCAGATCCGATTCACGGACCAGCGTCAGCGCCGCCGAAAATCCGCCGAACGAGGTGACGATATCCCGCGTCAGCCCGAAGGCGAGCAATGCCTCGTCCACCGGTCCGCTGCTGCGCCCGCGCCGTGACACCAGAATGTGCTGGCCTGCAGCAAAGCGTTTGGCGCTGACCTTGCCGCTGCTCAGCGGATGTCCTTCACGCACCACTCCGATCCACTGATCGCGGAATAGGATGCGGCTGTGCAGCGTCGGGTCGGTGCTGTCGTCGACCACGCCGGTTTCCAGGTCCACCCGGCCTTCGCGCAACAGCGTGCTGTCCTTGTCGGCTTTTTGCACAAAGCGCAGGCGCACGCCGGGGGCCTCTTCGGCGATGCGGGCGAGCAGAGCGGCGGCGAAGGTTTCGACAAAACCGTCGGTGTTGCGCAGGGTGAAGGTGCGCCGCAACTGGCCGGGATCGAGCACTTCTGCCGGGCGCAAAACCGCTTCGGCTTCCTGCACCAGATAACTGACCCGGTCGCGCAGCTCCAGCGCACGCGGGGTCGGCACCAGTCCTCGGCCGGCGCGCACCAGCAGCGGATCGCCGGTGGTTTCCCGCAGCCGGGCCAATGCGCGGCTCATGGCGGAAGGGCTCAGACGCAGGCGTTCGGCGGCGCGGGCGACGCTGCCTTCGCTCAGGAGCACGTCGAGGGTGATCAACAGGTTCAGATCCGGTGCATTCATGACATGGCGTTCCATGCAGGTATCAAGTGCAAAGCATGCGTCTTGCGCCTTGTATTGTCGAGGCTCAGGCTATGTCGCATGACCTTTGCCCTGTGAGCCCCCCATGCACCGAGAACCCCTGAGCCCTTCAGCCCGCTGGGCGCTGATCAGTCTGGCGCTGTCGATGCTCATGCCGTCGCTGGATACCAGCATCGCCAACGCCGGATTGCCCACGCTGGCGGCGGCATTCGATGCGACGTTTCAACAGGTGCAATGGATCGTTCTGGCCTACCTGCTGGCGGTCACTACCTTGATTGTCAGCGTCGGGCGGTTGGGTGACGGGTTCGGGCGGCGGCGCTTGTTGTTGATCGGCATCGGCATTTTTACCGCCGCTTCGCTGGTCTGCGCACTGGCGCCGAGCCTGGCCTGGCTGATCGGTGCGCGGGCGGTGCAAGGCCTTGGCGCGGCAATCATGTTTGCGCTGACGGTGGCGCTGGTCGCCGATGCGGTGCCCAAGTCCCGGGCCGGCAGTGCGATGGGATTGCTGGCCACGATGTCGGCCACCGGCACCACCCTCGGGCCGTCGCTCGGCGGGCTGTTGATGGCGCATGTCGGCTGGCAGTCGATTTTTGTGATCAACGTGCCGTTGGGATTGCTCAATGCGTGGCTGGTGTATCGCTATCTGCCGAAGGATCGGAGCGTGCGCTCGGGTGTTGCATTTGATTATCCCGGCACAGCCGTATTGATGCTGACGCTGGCGGCCTATGCACTGGCGATGACGGTTGATGGATTCACCCCGACGTTGCTGTTGCTCAGCCTGTTGGGCGTGGGTTTGTTCATTCTGGTCGAGAAGCGGAGCAAGGCGCCGCTGATTCATCTGTCATTGTTCACCGACACGCGAATCAGCAGCAGTCTGGCGCTGACCTTGCTGGTCACGACGGTGATGATGACCACGCTGGTGGTCGGGCCGTTTTACCTGAGCCGAGGCCTGGGTCTCACCAGCACGCAGGTAGGACTGGTGTTGTCGATCGGGCCGTTGCTGGCGGCGTTCAGCGGCGTACCGGCCGGGCGGCTGGTGGATCGTTTCGGCGCGCGGCGGATGGTGCCGGGTGCGTTGTTCGGCCTGGCTTGCGGGTGTGGTCTCTTGGCGCTGTTTCCGGTGAGTTTCGGAGTGCTTGCATACGTGCTGCCGATCACGGTGGTGGCCTTGAGTTACGCGCTGTTCCAGGCCGCCAACAACACCGGGTTGATGTCCGGCGTTGCTCAGGATCAGCGCGGTGTGGTCTCGGCCATGCTCGGGCTGTCGCGCAATCTGGGCTTGATCACCGGGGCGGCGGCGATGGGCGCGGTGTTTGCACTGGCCACGGACGATCCGACTGAGGCGCCGGCCGCGGTCATCGCAGGCGGCTTGCACATGACCTTCGGTGTGGCTACGGCGTTGATGTTCGCGGCGTCTGCGCTCGGCGCCTTCACGCACCTGCGTCTCGCGTCTCCCGTGCCGGAAAGAACAGTTCAAAGCAGGTGATGCCATCAGCGCTGCTGACGCTGTAGCGACCCTGATGCAACTGCATGATGGTCGCGACAATCGACAGGCCCAGTCCGTTGGACTGGGCCGAACGCTCGCGGGAAGGATCGACGCGGTAGAAGCGTTCGAACAGTCGCGACAGGTGTTCGGCAGGAATGGTCGTGCCCTGGTTGCGTACCCGCAGGTAGCTGCCGTCCGCTTCAGCGATGGCTTCGACCTGCAACGTCGAGTCCGCCGCGCCGTACTTGATCGCGTTGGCGCACAGGTTGGCCAGGGCCCGCCGCAGCAGCATCGGCTCGGCCCAGATCACGCCGCTGCCACTGGCCTCGATGGTGACGCCGACATCCGCCGCCAATCCTTCGAAGTAATCGGCAATGCGTTGCATCTCATCGCTGGCGTCCAGCTCCTGCCGCTGGCTCAGCGCGCTGGCCGGGTCGGTGCGGGCGAGAAACAGCATGTTGTCGAGCATCCGCGCCAGCCGTTCGAGTTCTTCGACGTTGGAGGCCAGCAACTGCTGATAGGCGTCGACGCTGCGGTTCTGTTGCAAGGCAACCTGGGTTTCACCGAGCAGGTTGTTGATCGGCGTGCGCAGTTCGTGGGCCATGTCGGTGGAGACCTGACTGAGTTGCGCAACCCCTCGATCGAGCCGGTCCAGCATCGCGTTGAAGGCTTCGATCATCGGCTGCAATTCCTTCGGCGTGCCTTGGCGGTCGAGGCGTTCGCCAAGGTTGGCGATGCCGATCCCGTGGGCATGTCGGGCCATCCGCCGCAACGGCAGCAGGCCGCGATACACCAGCAGACAGCCGACCAGCGCCAGCACAATCGCGGCCAATGACGCGAGGCCGTACACGCTGAGCCGGTAATTGGCGAGCATTGCCGTGCGCTCGGTCATCAGGCGTCCGGTGAGCACCTGCAGGTTGCCCAGATCGCCCGAGTCGATGGTCGCCGCCACCGCCGAAAACGGCACACCGTCGACGCTCGGCAAGTGCTGTACATCGCTCAGGGCCATCGGATGATCGATCGGTACGGCGGGCAAGTTCGGGGTGGCGAGGTTGCCGGGGTTGACCACCAGCAACGGCGGCTGGCCGGGTGCGCCGATGGTCAGCAAGGCTTCGCGGTTGCCGAGCATGTTCTGAAACAGCGCCGGCTTGTTCTTGATCAGTTCCAGGGTGTTGCTGTCGTTGAGGAAGGTGCGCAACTGATCGACGCGACTGACCAACTGGATGTCATCGCGGCGAATCAGAGCTGCTTCCAGTTGGTTGTACAGCGCCGCGCCCAGGCCTCCCAGCGCGGCAAAGGCGAGCACGGCGAAGACCAGCGCCAGACGCAAGGTCAGGGAATAAGTGCCGGCGATTTTCATGGCTGGGTATCGAAGCGGTAGCCGATGCCACGCACGCTGTGAATCAGCTTGAGCGGGAACGGATCGTCGATCTTCGCCCGCAGGCGGCGCACGGCGACATCGACCACATTGGTGTCACTGTCGAAATTCATGTCCCACACCCGCGAGGCGATCAGCGAACGCGACAGCACTTGCCCGGTGTGGGCGGCAAACAGTTGCAGCAGGGCGAATTCCTTGTTGGTCAGGGTGATCCGGTTGCCGGCCCGGGTGACCCGACGCTTGAGCACGTCGATCTGCAGGTCGGCCACCTGCAATTGCTCCTCTTCATGGATCGGCCCACGCCGGGTCAGGGTGCGCAGGCGCGCCACCAGTTCAGCGAAGGAAAACGGCTTGATCAGGTAGTCGTCGGCGCCCAGCTCCAGGCCCTTGACCCGGTCGGCGATGTCGTCGCGGGCGGTGAGGAACAGCACCGGCGTGTCGGTTTCCTTGCGCAGCCGGCGCAGGACTTCCCAGCCGTCCATTTTCGGCATCATCACGTCCAGCACGATCACATCGAAGTCGAATTCCAGCGCCAGGTGCAGACCGTCGGCGCCGTCCCGGGCCAGGCTCACGCTGTAGCCCAGTTCCTGCAAGCCGTTGAGCAAATAATTGCCGGCCTTCGGTTCGTCTTCGACAACAAGGATATTCATGGCTACTGCGCCTCAATGGTCGTTGGTGCAGCCGCTGCCTTGCACTTGGTAGTCCAGCACATGTTCACGGCCCTGGTGGTCGAGGTAGTCGAGCTGCGCGGGGATCACGCCGCAGGCCTGGGAAATATCGGTGCTGGAGAGGACTTTGTCGACATCCAGGTGCACGAAGAAGCCGGTTTTGTCATGAATGACGGCAGTGTCCGGCGCGGGTGCGGCGAACACGGAACCGGTGGCGAGGAGGGCGGTGAAAGCGAGTATCAGGGTTTTCATGATGGGTCACTCGAGTCGTTGAAGTTGATCGGCGTTCTGGCCGGGACAACTTCAAGCTACCGGGCGATCCGCTCGGCAAACCGACAACTCGATGACAAATCTGTAATAAACCGAACCTGTGGGAGCCAGCGCACTCCCACAGAGTATTCAGCTGGCGTGGGTGCTGAGAATGCTCGCGATCTGTTGTGGCTGGCAGTTGAGGTACGGCGAGGATTTCAGCCACTGCTGATCCGGGTACCAGGAGAACATGAATTGGCCATTCTTCAGACTGTCGATCACCCGTTTGGCAACCTGCGGTCGCACGGCCGGGCAACCCTGGCTGCGGCCCAGACGGCCGGTACGTTTGCTCCAGAACGGGTTCACGTAGTCGGCGGCGTGGATCACGATGGCGCGGTCACGGGCCATGTCGTTGATGCCCGGTTCCAGACCGTCCATGCGCAGCGAGTAGCCGTGGGTGCCCTGGTAACTTTCCTGGGTGCGGAACAGGCCGAGGCTGGACTGGAAACTGCCTTCACGGTTGGAAAACCGGGTGGCGAAGTTTTCCCCGGAGTTCGAGCCGTGGGCGACCAGATCGCGCAGCACCAGTTTTTTCCGGGTCAGGTCGAAGATCCACAACCGGCGCTCGGTGGACGGCTGCGAATAGTCGATGATCGCCAGGTGACGGGACTGCTTCGCGCCGTTGTTGATCGCACATTGCATGGCGTTCAAGGCACCTTTCAGCGCCTGGGGATTGAGTTCCGGCGCGGCGTGGGCGAGGCTGGTGTACAGAACCGGCGAAGAGGTGCCGGCGGCAAAGGCTGGGCTGGTCAGCACGCCAAGGGCGGTGGCAGTCAGCAGAAGTCGGCGCAAAAACGTCAACATTTAACGTGAGTCTCCACTTGCTACTTGTTCGGCACTTAGGCTCCTGACGTCCAGTCGTCCCCGGCAGGCCCGCGAATCGGGCCTGACTGTTCACCGCACCTGAGGTAAGGTTGACCGTCAATCAGGACGGCCATGGATTGGAGTAAAGCAGTTGTTCAAAAAGTACGCATGCTACTTGAGCATTTGTTTGCTCGCTGCGCCGTTTGTCGCTTGCGCCGAAGAGCCGTTGCCGGGACTCCCGACGCTACCGCCCGTGCCGACGGAAATGCCCATCGAACCGCAGAGCCCGTTGCAGGCTGCGCTGATCAGCCTGCCCCAGGCGTGCCCGACGATCGGCACCAGCCTCAACGGCCCGGCGCTGGATCAGTTGCGCGCGTTCTACCAGCAGCAGGACTGGCTGCCGGTGTGGGCCGATGGCGGGCAATTGCCGGCCTTGCATGCGCAATTGCAGCTGTTAGCCGACGATGGCTTGAACCCGAAACGCTATCCGGTAGCGCTCACTGCCCCGCAGGACGGCGAACTGTGCGCCGATATCGAGATCAGCCGCTATTACCTGCAAGCCCTGCAGGATCTGCATTACGGGCGCCTGCTGCAATCGCACTTCGAACCGCTGTGGCATTCCGACGACACGCCACGCGACCGGCAGGCTGAATTGCTGGCGATCGCCGTGCCAGGCGTGCACAACGTTTCGGCCGCCTTCGATCTGGCCCGTCCACAGCTGGCGCAGTACCAGAACCTGCGTCATCTGTATGCCGCGCAGCGCCTCAAAGCCTTGCCGCAGTGGACGTCGGTGGGCAACGGTCCGTTGCTGCGTCCGGACATGGAAGACAAACGCGTGCCGGAACTGGCCCGCCGGCTGTACAGCGAAGGCTATCTGAACAGTGTGGTCGGCACGCCGGACAACGCTTATCACGGCGTGTTGGTGGAGGCGGTGAAGAGCTTTCAGGCCAACCATTCGTTGCAGGCCGACGGGGTGGTCGGGCCGGGAACGATTGCCGAACTCAACATCAGTCCGCTGACTCGCCGTGAACAGTTGCGGGTCAACCTTGAACGTTTCCGCTGGATGGCCCAGGACATGGAGCCGGACGGTCTGCTGGTCAACGTCGCCGCGGCCGAGCTGACGCTTTACCAGGGTGGCCTGCCGGTGTGGCAGACCCGCACCCAGGTCGGGCGCGCCGAACGCCAGACCCCGCTGCTCAAATCCCGGGTCACGCGCCTGACGCTTAACCCGACCTGGACCGTGCCGCCCACCATCTGGAAGGAAGACAAACTGCCGGAAATCCGCAAGGACCAGACCTTCCTCAGCCGCCAGAACCTGCAGGTGCTCGACGCCAACGGTCAGCCACTGGCCGCCGCCGACATCGACTGGGACAACCCCGGCAACATCCTCCTGCGTCAGGACGCCGGGCCGCGCAACCCGCTGGGGCAGATGGTCATTCGGTTCCCCAACCCGTTCTCGGTGTACCTGCATGACACGCCGAGCAAGGCGCTGTTCGACAAGGGACCGCGGGCGTTCAGCTCCGGCTGCGTGCGGGTCGAGCATCCGATGAAGCTGCGCGATTTGCTGCTCAGCCCGGCGGAAAAGGCGCGCACCGACACCTTGCTCGCCACCGGCACCACCCATGAATTCCGCCTGAGCAATCCCGTGCCGATCCTCATGACGTACTGGACGGCCCAGGTTGACGGCCAGGGCCGCGTGCTTTACGCGCCGGACATCTACAGCCGGGACAGTGCGTTGCTGGCGGGGCTGGACCGGGCGCATTGATCCTCAACGGCTGGCGCGTTTCCAGAACAACCGCGCCAGCCACGCATCCACACTCAACTTGCCGGCACCGGCGAATACCAGCGGCACCAGTGCGGCGAGGTAGATCGCCGGCAGCTTGAAGTTGCCGAAGCCCTTGTTGGTAATCGCGTAACCCTGGGCCAGCTCACTCAGTGATGACCAGTCCGCTGGCCAGTGCACGGCAGCGGTGGCGACGACGGTCACGACAATCAGCGAAATCGCCGAAATCCGCGTGCCGAATCCGATCAGGATCGCCAGTGCGCAGATCAGCTCGGCCCACATCGAAAGCTCCCAGTTCAGCGTCGCCGGAAGATGATCGAAGGGAAACGGGAACCGCTCCTGAATGTCTTCGAACCAGTTCTGGCCGTTGAATTTCTCCAGCCCCGATTCAAAAAATTCCCAGGCGATGAACAGGCGCAAGGTCAGCGGCGCGAGCCACTGGCCGGCGCGGTCAAGGTTCACATGCAGGCCTTTGACGGCCGACGAGAGAGCTGTGGTCATGGCAAGGCTCCATTCATTCAAAAGAAAACGGGGCACCGACGTGCCCCGTAAAAAAGGGTTACTCGCCGGCGCCGCACTTGCCTTCGCCGCACTTGCCTTCGCCGCATTTGCCTTCCGAGGTTTTTTCCGCCGAGTCGGCCTTGGCCTGGGTCTGGCTATAGCCGTGATCCAGTTGCTTGACGCTGAACGCGTCTGAAGCCGAAGCCGCGTTGGACAGGGCCAGGCCACCGGCAAGCAGCAGGCCCAGAGTCAGGGAGGTTTTCGAGAGCTTGGTCATGGTGTATCTCCGATGCGATAGGTGAGTTCAAAGGCTTGATCGGGGTTGCCGATCGACAGGTTCATTTGAACGCCGGGCTGTATCGCGGATGTGTCGCGAAGGGCCGGATTTGTGCGCGGGATGTGTCGGGTGTCGGGCCGTACACAGTGCGATACACAGCCTGCGCAGAAACCTGTGGGAGCGAGCTTGCTCGCGATAGCGGTGGGTCAGGCGCCGAGGGAGCTGGCTGTGCTGGCCTGATCGCGAGCAAGCTCCCTCCCACACTGGATCTTCAATTATTCCGAATGTGTGATTTGCCTCCGACCCGCAGCGTCTAGCCACCGTGTCCCCGCAATCCCATGGGGCGAGACTTCGAGACCCGGCATGCAAGCGCTGTTGAACGAGATCCTTGACGCGGTCCGGCCCCTGATCGGGCAGGGCAAAGTGGCTGACTACATTCCCGCCCTCGGCACTGTGCCGGCCAATCAATTGGGCATCGCCGTATATGGCAATGACGGCGAGATGTATTGCGCCGGCGATGCCGAGACGCCGTTCTCGGTGCAGAGTATTTCCAAGGTGTTCAGCCTGGTGCAGGCCATCGAACATTCCGGCGAGGCGATCTGGGAACGCCTGGGCCACGAGCCGTCCGGCCAGCCGTTCAACTCGCTGGTGCAGCTGGAGTTCGAACGCGGTCGTCCGCGCAATCCGTTCATCAATGCCGGGGCGCTGGTGATCTGCGACATCAACCAGTCGCGCTTTGCCGCACCGGCCTTGTCGATGCGCGACTTCGTGCGGCGGCTGTCGGGCAACCCGCAGGTGATGGTCGACGGCAAGGTTGCCGATTCCGAATACCAGCACCGCGCGCGCAACGCGGCGATGGCGTACCTGATGCAATCCTTCGGCAATTTCCACAATGACGTTGAGGCGGTGTTGCGCAGCTATTTCAGCCACTGCGCGTTGCGCATGAGCTGCATCGACCTGGCCCGGGCCTTCTGCTTCCTGGCCAACGACGGTTTCTGCAAACACAGCGGCGAGCAGATCCTCAGCCGACGCCAGACCCAGCAAGTCAACTCGATCATGGCCACCAGCGGTCTATACGATGAGGCCGGCAACTTCGCCTATCGCGTCGGCCTGCCGGGCAAGAGCGGCGTCGGTGGCGGCATCGTTGCAGTGGTGCCGGGGCAGTTCACGGTGTGCGTGTGGTCGCCGGAACTGAACGCGGCGGGCAATTCGCTGGCGGGGATGGCGGCGCTGGAAATGCTCAGTTCGCGGATTGGCTGGTCGGTGTTCTGAGCCCGTGTTGCTTTGAGGGAGGCCAACCTATACATTTTCCGGCCGCCCTCAATATGGTGAATCCGCTCCATGTCTCTCGCGCTCGAACGTCTCGTCGCTGGCACGCCTATTCCTTTCGCCGGTAACCGCGTCACCGTGGTCAGCCCCGAACTGGCCGAGCGTTTCCGACCCGGCGACCACCTGTTGGTGGAGCAGGTGAGCGGCGAGCTGCTGCTGATTCCGGTGGTGGATCAGCAGGCTGCATCGGTAGCGATCGAGCGTGCAGCGGCGGCGTTTACGGCGTTGTCCGCTGTGCCGGATGAGGCCATCAGCCGCTTCTTCGATCTGTTTGCCCAACGCCTGGAAAACCCGGACGCCTGGGCACTGATCGAAACCGCCAACCTTGCCGACATCGAGCGGGCCAAGGCGCGCGGTCGTTCCACTACCCGTTTGCTCGCCGACGAGCGCATGCGCCGCGACATGATCGCCGGCCTGCGCGCCTGGCGTGATGCGCCGGCCACCCGCGGCAAAGTCATCAGCAGCGTCGAACATGATGGCTGGAAGGTTGAGCAGGTGGTGTCGCCGCTGGGCATCGTCGCATTCGTGTTCGAAGGCCGGCCAAACGTCTTTGCCGACGCTGCTGGTGTACTGCGCACCGGCAACACCGCCGTACTGCGCATTGGCAGCGATGCGCTGGGCACCGCGCAAGCCATCGTCACTCACGCCCTGAACCCGGCGCTGGCCGATGCCGGTCTGCCGGCAGGTGCGGTGTCGCTGGTGGAGAGCGTCAACCACGCCGCCGGTTGGGCGATGTTCGCCGACCGACGTCTGTCGCTGGCGGTGGCCCGTGGTTCGGGCCGTGCGGTCAGCCAGTTGGGCAGCATCGCCCAGCAGGCCGGCACCGCCGTCAGTCTGCACGGCACCGGTGGCGCGTGGCTGATTGCTGATCGCGATGCCGACGCCAAGCGCTTCGCCGCGGTGGTACGCAACTCGCTGGACCGCAAAGTCTGCAACACCTTGAATGTCTGCCTGATCCAGCGCGAACGCGCCGCCGAGCTGGTGCCGCTGTTCCTCGACGCCTTGCAGCAGGCCGGCACCGCGCGCGGTCAGGGCTGCAAATTGCACATCGTCGAAGGCAGCGAAAGCTATCCGCCGAGCGACTGGCAGAACGCGACGGTCGAGGTCTATCGCGCCGAGGGTTACCAGACCGAAGCGTTGGCCGAGCCGCTGCCGGAAGCGCAACTGGGCCGCGAGTGGGAATGGGAAGAAACCCCGGAAACCAGCCTGATGATCGTCGACGATCTGGATCAGGCCATCGCGTTGTTCAATCGCTACAGCCCGCAGTTCACCGTGTCGCTGATCAGCGAAGACGCGGCGGTTCAGGAGCGTTTCTACAGCGCAGTCAACGCGCCGTTTGTGGGCAACGGGATCACCCGTTGGGTCGATGGCCAGTACGCGCTGAACAAGCCGGAACTGGGGCTTTCGAACTGGGAAAGTGGCCGGTTGTTTGCCCGCAGCGCGATCCTCTCCGGCGACGGTGTGTTCACCGTCCGCAGCCGTATGACGCAAATCGATCTGGGCGTAAAACGCTGAACAGAACAACGCCGCGTCCGTCGCAATGACGGGCGCGACGTTGTGTTTTCAAGCCGCATCGACTGCCTGACCGTACACCGCGCACGTCGACGGTTGCTCGGCCAGCGAGACGAAGGTACGGCGGTCGGCACTCAGCGCGTCGATCGAGCCGGTCTCGATGTCGTAGACCCAGCCATGCAGATTCAGCAGGCCTTTCTCCTGGGCCAGGCGCACGCTCGGGTGCGTCTGGATGTTCGCCAGTTGCGCGATCACGTTTTCCCGCACCATCGAACTCAGCTTGGCGGCGTCATTGGCGTGCGGCCGCGATTCGTTGACCACTTTCGCCGACTCGGCGTGTTGCAGCCAGCCGCTGACGGCGGGCAGGTGATCCATGCATTTGCACTGGGCGATGGCGGTCATGGCGCCGCAATCGGAGTGCCCGCAGATCACGATGTCGGTCACGCCGAGCACGGCTACCGCGTATTCCACCGTTGCCGAAACCCCGCCCGGATGCGGGCTGTAGGACGGCACGATATTGCCGGCGTTACGGATCACGAATAGCTCACCGGGCTCCTGCTGGGTCAGCAGTTCCGGGACGACGCGACTGTCGGAGCAGGTGATGAACAAGGTGCCCGGGGTTTGAGTCGTCGCCAGGTGTTTGAACAGCTCGGTGCGTTGTGGAAACGCTTCGTTCTGGAACTTCAGGAAGCCTTCGATCAGGTTTTTCATGGTGCAGTCCTCTCAGTTCGAACAGCCGGTGCCGAATTCGCTGTATTGAAGAATGTGTTTTGCGCCGTGGCTGTCGAGGTAAGTCATCTCGACCGGCACTACACCGCAGACGTCGGCGACCGGGGTGATGCTCACGACTTCAGCGATATCCAAAGACATGCCGTAGCGGTAGGCGACGGCCTCTTCATCAGCCTGGGCCTGGGCGGCCAGGCCGGCGAGCAGGGCCAGGGTCAACAGAATTTTTTGCATGGGGCAGCCTCCAGACAGATGTGGTGATGACTTGGCAAATCAGGTTTGGATGGGCCTGCACGCGGGGTGCGGGCCCGGGATGGATCAGAACGGACGCAGCGGGAGGAACTTGCCGTCGAGGGTGACCACGGCGCGGGAACCGCCTTCAGGGTCTTCGACTTTCTTGATGTCGAGCTTGAAGTTGATCGCGCTGATGATGCCGTCGCCGAACTGCTCGTGAACCAGCGCCTTCAGGGTGGTGCCGTAGATCTGGATCATCTCGTGGAAGCGGTAGATGGTCGGGTCGGTCGGCACACCGTCGAGGCTGCCGCGCAGCGGGATGATTTGCAGGGCGGCGACGTCTGCGACGCTCAGCTCAAGCTTGTCGCCGACCACTTCGGCAGCAGCTTTTGGCAGTGGATGCTGGCCGAGGAGGGCGGCGGTGACGTAGGCCAGGCTCAGGCCGGTGCCGTCGGCAAGATCCTGCCACGACAGGTTTTTCTGAGCCTTGGCATCCAGGACGCGGGTGGTCAGGGCGATGCGGCTATCGTTGTAGGCTTGGGATTGCATGGTGCTTCTCCTTTCGGGGTTGGCTTGCTGTGTGGGATTCATCTTCTGCCGATTGATCCATAGCGTCCAAGACCGATATACAATGCCAAGCATAAGCACTGCCTATAGATGGAGCGTCCCATGCTGCTGCGACATTTGCGATACCTGCTGGCCGTGGCCGATCACGGCGGCTTCACCCGGGCGGCCGAGGCGCTGCACGTGTCGCAGCCGACCTTGTCGCAACAGATCCGCCAACTGGAAGAAAGCCTCGGGGTGGATCTGTTCGACCGCACCTCGCGCTCGGTCAAACCGACTGATGCCGGCCAGGCTTATATCGAATGCGCGCGACGGGTGCTGGTGGAGCTGGAGGCGGGCAAGCGCGCGTTGCATGACGTGAAGGATTTGTCCCGAGGCTCGCTGCGCCTGGCCATGACCCCGACGTTCATGGCGTATCTGGTTGGGCCGCTGGTGCGCGATTACGTGGCGCGGTATCCGGGGATTCACCTGGAGATTTTCGAGTTGTCGATGGACGACATCGAGGCCGGGCTGGCGGATGACTCGCTGGATATCGCGATTGCCTTCACGCCGGTGCGCAATCCGGACATTGAATGCATTCCGGCATTTGTCGAGACGTTGGGGGTGATGGTCGGGCGCGAGCATCCGCTGTACGACAGCTCATCGGTGTTGACCCCGGATGACATCGCGCAGCTGGATTTCGCCTTGCTGGCGCCAGACTTCTTCACGCGCTTGTCGATTGATGAGTACTTCCGCCAGCACGGCATCACGCCCAAGGTGCAGATCGAGGTGAACTCGGTGAGTACGTTGCTGGAAGTGATCCGACATGCGCCGATTGCGACCATGTTGCCGGAGGCGATTGCGACCGAGAACCGGGCACTGCGTCGGTTGCGTGTCGAGAGCGAGGCGCCGCAGCGGGGAGCGGCGTTGTTGCGGCGCAAGAACAACTATCATAGTGCGGCGGCTGAAGCGTTCATGAAGCTGGTGCTGGAAACTCGTTCATGAGTTTTTTGCGAGCAATAAAAAGGGCCTGCTTCGTTTTCGAAGCAGGCCCTTTTTTTATTGAAGTTTTAACTTAGCAGAACCGATCAATCACCCGAACTTCGTTGTTGTTCTGCATCGAGTCCCACGCCTGTTTCAGCGTCTGCAGAACATTACCGATGAAGTCCTTGTCGGCCGCGGCTTTCTTGCCGACATAGCCGTGGCCGCGGCGGTACATCTTCAGGCGGGCCAGCAGGTTCTGGTTGTTCCGGTCGAACTCTTCTTCACCAGCATGGGGCGACAGGCAGTCGATATGGACCTGACCCGACTTGCTGATCCACAGAATATGGCTGTCGTGGCTGTCTTTTTGCGCAGCGAACATACGAGCCAGTTCTTCGATAGTAGGTTGATTGTTCAGATTCATGATATTGCCCCTTGACCAGTGTGGTGATCTTTCAAAGTTGATTCGCTAATACAGGTAGCCCATCGGTTAGTTGATCCCTGGCACCGAAACCAGGACGTCAGCGGTCGCCCGTGTGAAGTACGGGGTCATGCATCTGTTGCATGTAGTCGTGTTGAATAACTGCTACGCAAAAGCGTCACAACGAGGAGAAGCAGCGAAAACCGGGAGGCTCCTTGACGACGTTTTCAGGGTCGACCACAAGCGTCTTGAGAATTTTCGCCAGCGCTTCTCGTCCTTGTACTGGACGTTCAGGCCAGGTCAGCTTCTTCAATCTGCCTTGTGGGCAGCGTGTATCCGGAAAAAACAGCTCGGCGGTCAGACGAGCTTGCTCAAGCGTGTTGCCAGTGCTCCCGATCAGGGAGACGTCTGCATCATGCAAAAGCCAAACGACGCCGTCAACGGTTTTGTAGTGATTATTTTTGCTCACTACATATTGTCGGACAAAGTCATTCTGGAATGAAAAAAGAGGTCTTCAGGCAGCGGGAGAAAGGCTGCGCAGGCAGTAGAACGTGCAGGGATAGCCGTCCACGGTTCTGGTCTGGCGGGTAAAGTCGCCGCCGCTCAGCTCGGGGATGAGCCGGGCCCAGAACCGCTGTGCAGGCAGGTTGGCGTCGACATGGAAAATCTGCCATCGACCGGGCAGGTGGCTCAAGAGGGCAGAGGCGACAAACTGCGCGACGCCTTGGCCACGCCAGCGCCGGCTGACGAAGAAATAGCCGATGTTGTAGTCGGCGCCTTCAATGAGGCGGTGGTCATCCACGGTCACGAACCCCGCCAGTTCGCCGTCGACGTGGATCAGGAATGGCCGGGTCGCTGGCTGTCGCCAGTAATCGTCTTTCAACTGGATCGGGAAGAACCCATGCCCGCCCAGCTTCAGCGGCAACCACTCGCTGAAGTCGTAGGTGTAGAACTGCATCAGGTTTTCGAGGGTTTCCAGTTCGTCGCGCCGGGCGACGCGCAGTTCGATGACCGACATGCCGCTGCCTCCTGACCATCACTGCTGAAACAGTAGCGTGCAACGGGCTATTTGGCCGCCGGTTTCGCTGCGCGTTTACTGGTTCCGGTGGTTTTGCGCCGAGTGGACTTGCGTTTGTTCTTCCATGGCGCAGCGGCCTTGCCGGCAGGTGGCGGGCCGCTGATGGTCAGACTGAGCCCGGCGCAGCGGGTCACTTGCTTGCTCATCCACGCGGCCTGTTTGGTGACGAACTCTTCAAGACTCATCTCGCCGCTCTGCACCATGTCCAGCGCCTGCTCCCAGATCGCCGTGGTCCCGGGGTCGGCAATCGCGCGCGGAACGGCGTCGATCAGGCTGAACGCGGCGGGCGTGGCGGACAGCGCCTTGCCGTTTTTCACCAGATAGCCGCGATCCAGCAACCCTTGAATGATCGACGCGCGGGTAGCTTCGGTACCGATGCCGGTGGTGTCCTTGAGTTTCTGCTTGAGCAGCGGATCCTCCACCAGTTTGGCGACGTTCTTCATCGCCTTGATCAGATCACCTTCGGTGTAGGGTTTGGGCGGTTGCGTCCACAAGTCCTTGAGCTTCACGTCCGCCACGGCGCATTCGGCGCCTTGGGTCAGCGTGGGCAAAGTCTGTGGCGCGGGGGCTTCACGGCCCTTGGCCGGGGCCAGCGCTTCGGGCAACGCGCGTTTCCAGCCCGGCTCGATGATCTGTTTGCCGACAGCGCGCAAGGCTTCCCCGGCGCAATCGAAATCGGCCTGGGTGCGGTCGTATTCGTGATTGGGCAGGAACTGCGCCAGATACCGCGCTCGAATCAGCGTGTAGACCGCGCGGTGCTTGCCGGTCAGGCGCTCCAGATTTTTCGCGGCAGCGGTCGGAATGATGCCGTGGTGAGCGCTGACCTTGGCGTCGTTCCAGGCGCGGGAGCGGCGCTGTGGCTCCAGATGCTCGCGCAGCGCTTCGAGGCTCGGGTCGGCCTGGCGCAGCGCCGCAAGAATTCCCGGTGCCTCGCTGTGCTGGCTCAGGGGCAGGTAGCCGCAATCGCTGCGCGGGTAGGTGATGACTTTGTAGGTTTCGTAGAGGGCCTGGGCGATGTCGAGGGTTTCCTGGGCACCGAGGCCGAGCTTCTTCGAGCAGACTTCCTGCAAGGTGCCCAGATCGAAGGGCAGGGGCGCCACTTCGCGCATGCGTTCGGTGCGCAGCTTGATCACCCGGGCGCTGGCAGCGCTGCTGATTGCGGCGGCCGCTTGCTGGGCGAGGGCTTGATTGAGGCAGCGGTCCTGATCGTCACAGGCATCGTTTGGCGCACGCCATTGCGCCGTGAACGGCGTGCCGTTGTGCAGCAGTTGCACATCGATGGCCCAGTACGCGACCGGCACGAAATCGGCGATGCTGCGGTCGCGATCCACCACCAGTCGCAAGGTCGGCGTCTGCACCCGGCCCACCGGCAACACGCCTTGATAGCCCGATTGCCGGCCGAGCAGGGTGAACAGGCGACTCATGTTCATCCCGATCAGCCAGTCGGCCCGCGAGCGCCCCAATGCCGAGTGGTACAGGCTGAAGGTTTCGGCGCCCGGTTTGAGCGCCGCCAACGCCTTGCGAATCGAGGCTTCGTCCAGCGCCGACAGCCACAAACGGCGAATCGGCCCGCGATAGCGGCAATGCTCGACCAGCTCACGGGCGATCATCTCGCCTTCACGGTCGGCGTCGGTGGCGATGATCAGTTCGCTGGCCTCGCCGAGCAGGCGCTTGACCGCCTTGTACTGGCTGGCGGTACGCGGTTTGACGGTCATTTTCCATTTGTCGGGAATGATCGGCAGGTCCGCCAGCACCCAGCGCTTGTATCTGGCGTCGTAGGCGTCCGGCGGGGCGGTTTCCAGCAAGTGGCCGATGCACCAGGTCACCGTGACATCCGTTCCCAGCCAGCAGCCGTCGCCCCGACGCTTTGCGCCGAGCACGGCCGCAATGTCTTTGGCCTGAGAGGGTTTTTCACAGAGGTACAGCCGCATAACCACCGTCGTCGATTATTGCCCGAAGAGGCGCACAGGATGGCCTGACTCGGGCATTCGGGCAACTTTTATCTGTATGGATATACAGATAAAAAGATTGCCGGTCATGACAGCCACGTCGGGGCAATCCGGGACGCTATCGAGAAATTGATTAGCGCCCCCGTTGGCGGCTGTGGCAGGTTCAATCTGCCTGACAAGGCGAGTGACAGGACGATCTCGCCAGAAGATCGCCGTTTTTCTGTCTGACACTGACTCTTTAGAAACAAGGACGTACACCATGTCTCAACCTTCCTCCCAGGCCAGCAGCGCCTTCATCGCCGTCGACACTTTCAGCCACCTGTACGACCGGGGCACCGGCACCGTCAACGGCAAGCCGTCGTTCACCGCCGAGCAGGCCGCTGACGAAATTTTGCGCAAGGGCATGTCGTGGCAGGACAAGAATGCCGACGGCAAGATTGATCTGACCTACACGTTCCTGACCGACAAACCGTCGAATTACAACCCGAAACTCGGCAACTTCAGCGAGTTCAGCGCCCAGCAGAAAGCCCAGGCCGTGCTGGCGATGCAGTCGTGGTCGGACGTGGCCAACGTGACCTTCACCGAGGGCAAGGGCGGGGACGGTCACATGACCTTCGGCAACTACGACGTCAGCACTGGCGGCGCAGCGTTCGCCTACCTGCCGCAGGGCAGCAGCTACGACGGCCAGTCGTGGTACCTGATCAACGATCAGTACCAGGTCAACAAGACCCCGGACACCAACAACTACGGGCGTCAGACCCTGACCCACGAAATCGGCCACACCCTCGGCCTGTCGCACCCGGGCGCCTACAACGCCGGCAATGGCAACCCGACCTACGGTGACGCCAAGTACGCCGAAGACACCCGTGGCTACAGCCTGATGAGCTACTGGAGTGAAGCCAACACTGACCAGAACTTCAGCAAGGACGGCAGCGGCGCCTACGCCTCGGCACCGTTGATGGACGACATCGTCGCGGTGCAGAAACTCTACGGCGCCAACTTCGAAACCCGTGCCGACAACACCGTGTACGGCTTCAACTCCAACGCCGATCGCGACTTCTACAGCGCAACCTCGAACACCTCCAAAGTGGTGTTCTCGGTGTGGGATGGCGGTGGTAACGACACCCTGGATTTCTCCGGCTTCAGCCAGAACCAGAAGATCAACCTCAACGAAGGTTCGTTCTCCGACGTCGGCGGTCTGGTGGGCAACGTGTCCATCGCCCACGGCGTGACCGTGGAAAACGCCATTGGCGGTTCGGGTAATGACCTGCTGATCGGCAACGCGGCGGCCAACGACCTGATCGGCGGTGCCGGCAACGACATCATTTACGGCGGTGGCGGCGGTGATTCGTTGTGGGGCGGTGAGGGTGCGGACACCTTCGTGTTCGGTGCGGCCAGCGACTCGACCATGACCGCGCCGGACTGGATCATGGATTTCACCAGTGGCCTGGACAAGATCGACCTGTCGGGCATCGCCGGGTTCGCCACCGGCGCAGCCACGCTGAACTTCGTCAGCGGCTTCACCGGCCACGCGGGCGATGCGATCCTCACTTACTTCGAACAGACCAACCAGACCAGCCTGATGATCGACCTGACAGGCCAGGGTTCGGTGGATTTCGCCGTGGGTGTGGTGGGGCAGGCTGTGGCGACCGATATCGTCGCCTGATCTGAAAACGGAAAATCTGAAACGAAAAAACCGCAGTCCTTCGCAGGCTGCGGTTTTTTTGTTTTCGGACATCGCTCTACGACATTGAAATCGGTTACTGCTCGGTTTCGAGGATCGAAGCGGCGGATGTATTACGTACTCTGGCAAACCACCAGAGAGCCGCAACGCCCAGCAGCGTCGCCAGCACAGCCAGGATCAGGATCACACGTTGTGCCCCCAAAGGCGCGGCGAGCAGCGCAACAAGCAGTCCCGCGAGCGGTTGTGACAAGTTGTTGAGCAGGGTGATCACGCCCACGGTCTTGCCGAAGTCCTGAGGGGGAATGACTCGCTGGCGAATGCTGCGCATGTAAACGTTGAACATCTTGTCGAAGCCGACGATCAACAGGAAACCCAGCACATAACCCGCCAGGTTCGGGCTCAGGGCGCTGATGAAGGCGCCGGCGGCGAGCATCGAACAGGCAACGCCACCCAATACGCGCAACGGCAATACCACCCGGGCGAGGAAAAACAGAATCACGATGGTGGTCACCGCGCCAGCCGCTTGCAGCACGGCGTAGTCGTCCTTGCCGGCGCTGTATTGACCGAGCACCATGGCCGCCGAAGTGGCCAGGGTGACCCCGACAATCAGGTTGACCCCGATCGCCAGGGTGATGATCTTTTTCAGCTCCGCCAGTTCGCGTATATGCCTGAACGCGATGCGCAGAGGCTGCAGCCAGATGTCCTGATGCTGCTCAAACACCTCGAGGGTGATACGACTGAAACGTTGCCACACCAGCATGCTCAGGTCGGCCAGCAGGAACAGCCCGGCCACCCACAGCACCACCCAGTGCCAGGCCGAAACCTCCAGCAGCAATGCCGCCACCAAGGGTCCCAGAACCAGTCCGGTCTGGTCGGCTATCTGCGAGTAGGAAAGGGTTTTGGTGTAGCTGTAGTGCTGGAAAATATGCGGCATCAGCACTTCGCGGGCCATGATGCCCTGAGTAGTCAGCACGCCGCACAGCGCAGACAGCACCACAAGCCACGCGATACCGCCGAAGACGGCATAAAGCCCAACCGCCAACACGCAGAGCAGCGCCCGGTAGACCTGACTGATGTGCAGAATCCTGATGGGCGAGAACTTGTCGCACAGGGCCCCACACAGTGGAAACGCGAGAAAACGCGGCAGCGACTCGACGAAAAATGCGAGCCCCGCCCAGGACGCGCTGTTGGTGGTCTGGAACACCACCAGCGGCACGATGAACAACAGGATCTGATCCGCCAGCCGCGACAGGAACAGCGAGATGAAGAAAGCCAGGTAATCCTTACGCATGATGACTCCTGTCGGTGAGCGTTTTGGCCGTTTTGCGCGTGATATGAAACCAGAAACCGCCGCCTCCGCAAGCGGCGGTCATATCTGGTCGAAGAAAAACCGTTCGGCTGCGAACCCGACGAGTATCCCCCGCATGGGTTATACCTGAACCGGTGCCCTCGCCGCCGTCAGGAGAAACCGATGAAAACGTCCGGTCCCAGTCCCGTTATCACCATCGCCGAGCAACCAGGCTGCCTGCTTGTGAAATTCCACGGCATACAGGTCGCCGCCTCGGCCCGAGCCCTGGTGCTGCTCGAAGCCAATTACCCGCCGGTCTACTACATCCCGCGCGAGGATATCGACGAAAAATACTTCGCCCGCACCGACCACACCACCTACTGCCCGTACAAGGGCGATGCCAACTATTTCAGTCTGCAAGTGCCGGGGCATGAAGGGGCGAATGCGGTGTGGACGTACGAAAATCCGAAGATTTCGGTGAGCCAGATCAAGGACTATGTGGCGTTTTATCCCGATCAGGTGAAGTTTGAGTTGCTGGAAGCGGAGGTCTGAGATTTCGCAGGGTGGCGAGGGCATTGCGCCCCCGCCACACGTCTATCAATCAGTTCTTGTCCAGATCGATATTCTTTGTCTCACGTAGACAGATCATCCCCACCACCAGGCTCACCCCGGTAATCAGCACCGGGTACCACAGCCCGTAGAAGATATCCCCGGTGTACACCACCAGCGCAAACGACACGGTTGGCAGGAAACCGCCGAACCAGCCGTTGCCAATGTGATACGGCAGGGACATCGAGGTGTAGCGGATGCGGGTCGGGAACAGTTCGACCATCAGCGCCGCGAGCGGGCCGTAGCACATGGCGGAGATGATGATCAGGCCGACGATCAGGGCCACGATCATCGGTTTGTTGATCTGCTGCATGTCAGCCTGCTGCGGATAACCGGCGAGGGTGATGGCGCCGCGTAAGGCTGCTTCGTCGAAGCCGTCGAGTTTCACATCGCCGACGTTCACTTGCACCGTGCTGCCCGCTGGGGCGGCGACGCTGGAGTAGGGCAGGCCTTGCTTGACCAGGAAGGTCTTGACCTTGTCGCACGGGCTGTCGAATTTGGCCTTGCCCACCGGATCGAACTGGAAGGTGCAGGTCGCCGGGTCAGCCACCACGGTGATCGGTGCCTGACGGCTGGCGTGGTCGATGGCCGGGTTGGCGTAGTGGGCCAGGGATTTGAAGATCGGGAAGTACAGCGCGGTGGCTAGCAACAGGCCGAGCATCAGCACCGGTTTGCGCCCGACCTTGTCCGACAGCCAGCCGAAAATGATGAAGAACGGCGCGCCGATCACCACGCTGATGATCAGCAGACTGTTGGCCACCGCCGGGTCCATTTTCAGGAACTGGGTGAGGAAGAACAGCACGTAGAACTGCGCCGCGTAAAAAGTCACCGCCTGGCCGGCGTTGATGCTGAACAGCGCGATCAGTACGACTTTGAGGTTTTCCCATTTGCCGAAGGATTCGCGGATCGGCGCCTTGCTGGCCTTGCCTTCCTCTTTCATTTTCAGATAGGCCGGCGACTCGTGCAGGCTCAGGCGAATCCAGGTGGAGATGCCCAGCAGCACGATCGACAGCAGGAACGGAATGCGCCAGCCCCAGACTTCGAATTGATCGCCGGTGAAGTAGCGGCATCCGAGCACCACCAGTAATGACAGCAGCAGACCGAGCGTTGCGGTGGATTGAATCCAGCTCGTATGGAAACCACGTTTGCCGATGGGCGCGTGTTCCGCCACGTAAGTCGCGGCGCCGCCGTATTCGCCGCCGAGGGCCAGACCCTGAAGCATGCGCAGCACCACCAGAATGATCGGCGCGGCGATGCCGATGCTGGCGTAGGTCGGCAGCAGGCCCACGGCGAACGTCGCCACGCCCATCAGGATGATGGTCGCCAGGAACGTGTATTTACGCCCGATCATGTCCCCCAACCGACCGAACACCAGCGCCCCGAACGGCCGTACGATGAAGCCTGCGGCGAACGCCATCAGCGCGAAGATGAACGCGGTGGTGTCGTTGACCCCGGCGAAGAACTGCTTGCTGATGACCGCCGCCAGGGCGCCGTAGAGAAAGAAGTCATACCACTCGAACACCGTCCCCAAGGACGAGGCGAAGATGACCTTTCGGGTATCGGGGCTGGCGTCCGTGCTGCGCACGGCGTCCAGAGGCTGAACGTGTTCTGACATATCGGTATCCCTCACAGTGATTGTTTTTGTTGTTTCCACTGGTGTTGCGTGTCCGGGTGATGCGCGATGTCCTTGAATCAAATATGCCCCTTGTGGGAGCCAGCCTGCTGGCAATGGCGGTTAATCAGCCGACATGATTGTTGAATGTCACTCCGTCATCGCTGGCAAGCCAGCTCCCACAGGGGTTGTGTTTACAGTTGCGGGGTTGAGAATCAGCTGTGCCGCTTTCTCGGCAATCATCAGCGTAGGCGAACAAGTGTTGCCGGAGGTGATGCGCGGCATGATCGAAGCATCGGCAATCCGCAGCCCCGGTACGCCGTGCACGCGCAACTGTGCGTCGACCACCGCGTCCGCATCGTTGCCCATGCGGCAGGTGCCGACCGGGTGAAAAATCGTCGTGCCGATCTTCGCCGCCGCTGCGTGCAGTTGTTCTTCGGTTTGCAGGCTGGCGCCCGGCAGGTACTCCACCGGGTTGAAAGCTTGCAGGGCCGGGGCGCTGACGATGCGCCGGGTCAGGCGAATCGCATCGGCGGCCACGCGCAGGTCTTCGGGATGGCTGAGGTAATTGGGCTGGATCAGCGGCGCTGCTTGCGGATCGGCGGAACGGATCTCGACCCGGCCCCGGCTCTGCGGCCGTAAATCACACACCGATGCGGTGAACGCCGGGAAGCTGTGCAACGGTTCGCCAAAGCGCTCCAGCGACAGCGGCTGAACGTGATATTCGAGATTGGCGGAGGTCTGTTCCGGCCCCGAGCGGGCAAACGCGCCCAACTGACTCGGCGCCATCGACAACGGCCCGCTGCGGTCATACAGATAACGCAGGCCCATGCCCATCTTGCCCCACACACTGCCGGCGATCTGGTTGAGGGTGCGGGCGTTTTCCAGCTTGTAGATCAGGCGCAGTTGCAGGTGATCCTGCAGATTGCCGCCGACGCCCGGCAGCTCATGCACCACGCCGATGCCGAGCTTTTCCAGTAGCAGGCGCGGGCCGATTCCGGAGCGTTGCAAAATGCTTGGCGAGCCCACGGAGCCGGCGCACAACACGATCTCCTTGCGCGCCTTGAAGCTCTTTTGCTGACCCTGCCAACGGGCACTGACTTTCGAGACGCGACCGTCCTCGAACAGCACTCGATCCACCTCGATGTCGGTCAACACCGTGAGATTGGCCCGATCGCGAATCGGCTTCAGAAACGCCTTCGCCGCATTCCAGCGCACCCCGGCCTTCTGATTAACCTGAAAGTAGCCGCAACCCTCGTTGTCGCCCTGGTTGAAGTCATCGATGCTGGTGATGCCGCTCTGTTCGGCAGCGCTGCGGAACGCATCGAGAATCGGCCACGACAGGCGCTGGCGTTCGACCCTCCATTCACCCTTGTCGCCATGGAATTCCGCTGCGCCAGCAAAGTGGTTTTCGCTCTGTTTGAACAGCGGCAGCACATCGTTCCAGGCCCAGCCCGGATTGCCCTCCGCAGCCCAGCCGTCGTAGTCGTTGGCCTGGCCGCGCATGTAGATCATGCCGTTGATCGACGAACAGCCGCCCAGCACCTTGCCGCGCGGATAACTCAGCGCGCGGCCATTGAGGCCCGGTTGTTCTTCGGTCTTGAAGCACCAGTCGGTGCGCGGGTTGCCGATGCAGAACAGGTAACCCACGGGGATGTGAATCCACGGATAGTTGTCGCGCCCGCCGGCTTCCAGCAACAGCACGCGCTGCTGTGGATCGGCCGACAGCCGATTGGCCAGCAAACACCCGGCCGGTCCGGCGCCGACCACGATGTAATCGAATTCATCGAGGGAAGTCTGCATTCCCTGACCTCGCTTATTGTTTTTGTTGTCGGTCATCCTAGTTGTTAGCTTTCGTCAAAAGAATGTTAGTTTTTGCGCAGCCGCTGTGCGTTTTCAAACAGCGCTTCCTGACGATAGCCGACAAGGACAAGCCATGTTCGACTGGAACGACCTGCGGTTCTTTCTCGAGTTGCAACGCAGCGGGCGCTTGCTCACTGCCGCCCGCCGCCTGAACACCACTCACGCCACCGTGGCCCGGCACATCGAGGCCATCGAAAAAAGCCTCGGTACCGCCCTGTTCGTCCAGCACGCCCAAGGCTACGAAATGACTCCGGCGGGGGAGGCGCTGCTCAAACACGCCGAAGCCATGGAAAACGTCGCGCTGCTGGCTCAGGAAGAAATCACCCAATCGACGGCGCCGCTGGGCAAGATCCGCGTCGGGGTCACCGAAGGCCTGGGCATCATGTTTCTCGCCAGCCGCATGATCGGGTTGTTCGAACGCTACCCGGGACTGGAAGTGGAACTGGTGGCGGTGCCGCGTTTCGTCAGCATCCTCAATCGCGAGGCGGAAATCAGCATTCACCTTGAACGGCCGGCGGCGGACATGCTGGTCACCCGCAAACTCACCGACTACCGACTCGCGCTCTATGCCAGCCGAGCCTACCTGGACAACGCGCCGCCATTGCGCAGCCGCGAGGATCTTGGCCGGCATGCGTGGATCGGCTATGTCGATGATCTGCTGTTCAGTCAGGAGCTGATGTTCCTCAACAGCTTCTGCCGCAACCCACGGGTGGTGTTTCACAGCACCAGCGTGATTGCCCAGCAACAAGCCGCGCGCTCGGGGCTGGGGATTGCGGTGCTGCCTTGTTACATGGCGGCGTCGGACCCGGATCTGGTGGCGCTGTTGCCGGATGAGAGCATTGAGCGCAGTTACTGGATCAGTACGCGGCGCGAGTTGCACAAATCGGTGCGGTTGCGGGTGGTCTGGGATTACGTCGTGGGCTTGTGCGAAGGCGAGCGCGAGTTGTTGATGGGCCAGTAAAGACGGCTGTTTCATGCAACTAAAACGCTTGGCAAAAGGTCATTCGATTTGCGGAGGTTGAGTCATCTCGCAGAACCTCGACAACGAAGACGTTACCCGTGGCCAATCACCTCGATCGCCGTAATAACCTGTCTCTCGACAGCCTGAATTTTTTCCTCGCCGACGTGCGTGACGGGCTCGGTCCCTATCTGGCGATTTACCTGCTGGCGGTTCACCACTGGGAGCCAGCGAGCATCGGTCTGGTGATGACCATAGCCGGGATCGCCGCACTGATCACGCAGACCCCGGCAGGTGCGCTGGTCGACAGCACGCGCTTCAAACGGTCGCTGATTGCGATTGCCGCGCTGGTGGTCACCGCAAGCTGTCTGCTGCTGCCGTTTGTGACGTCGTTCAGCCTGGTGGCGGTGACGCAAGCCATCAGTGCCGTCGCCGCTTCGATTTTCGCGCCGGCCATTTGCGCGATCACCCTCGGGATTACCGGGCCGCGCGCCTTCACGCGAAGAACCGGGCGCAACGAAACCTTCAACCATGCCGGCAACGCCTGCGCCGCCTTGTTGGCCGGTTTGTCCGCGTACCTGTTCGGCCCGATGGCAGTGTTCTATCTGATGGCGGTCATGGCGCTGGCCAGCGTGATTGCCGTCTCCTTTGTGTCGGCAGATGCGATTGACCACGATCTCGCCCGAGGTCTTTCACCCAGCGACACGGGGCAGGGCAAGCAGCCTTCGGGCTTTTCCGTATTGCTCACCAACCGACCGTTGCTGATGTTCGCGATTTGCTGTGCGCTGTTTCATCTGGCGAACGCGGCGATGTTGCCGCTGGTGAGTCAGAAGTTGGCGCAGGCCAATCTGCAGATGGCCACGCCACTCACGTCCGCCTGCATTGTCGCGGCGCAACTGGTGATGGTGCCGGTCGCGCTGCTGGTGGGGGCGAAGGCCGATCTGTGGGGGCGCAAGCCGTTGCTGTTGGCGGGGTTTCTGATCCTGCCATTGCGCGGTGTGCTGTATGTGCTGTCGAATGATCCTTGGTGGCTGGTTTCGGTGCAGTTGCTCGATGGCATCGGCGCGGGGATTTTCGGCGCGCTGTTTCCGGTGGTGGTGAAAGACCTGACCCTGGGCACCGGACATTTCAATGTCAGCCTCGGGGCGATTTCAACGGTGTTCGGTCTGGGTGCGGCATTGAGCAACAGCCTGGCGGGGATTGTGGTTCAGGAGGCCGGTTACAGCGCTGCGTTCCTGACCCTGGCGGCGGTGGCAATGGCGGCGCTGGTGCTGCTCTGGTTGGCAGTGCCGGAGACGGTGCAGCGCTCCGATACCGACTCGATCGCCCTGCAAGGCAAGGCGCCGCCGATGGTTGCGCCATGACTCAACGCTCGCAAGACCTGTTCAACCGGCGGGAATCGACAACGTCGCCCGCAGGCCGCCCTCGACCCGGTTTTCCAGTGTGATCCGCCCACCCAGACGCGTTGCGATGGTATTGACGATGGTCAGTCCCAGCCCGGCACCCTGGGGATTGCCCCGGCTGTAGAACCGCTCGAACAATCGAGCCCGATCCGCTTCATCGATACCCGGCCCCTGATCTTCAACGCTCAAATGGTAAAACCCGTCGGCCCTGGTCAATTGCACGCTGATCACGCCTTGCTCCGGGGAGAAGCTGGCGGCGTTGGTGATGAGGTTGTTCAGGGCAATGTCGATGGTGGCGGCATCGGCGAGCACAGGGAATGGTTGGTCGTTGACGTCGAAGGCCAGTTCCAGATGCTTGCTCAGCAGCCATGGCGTGAGCTGCACCAGACTGTTGCGCACGGTTTCGCCAAGGTCGACGCGTTGTTTGGCAGGCGCGTTGGCCTTGGGTTCGAGGCGGGCCATGGTCAGTAGCTGATTGACCAGCCGGCTGGTGCGATCCACCCCGGCGATCAGAAATTCGAGTGACTCGCGACGCTCCTGTTCGGTGCCGGCCTCCAGCAGGTTTTGCGCATGCACCCGCAGTACCGCCAGTGGCGTGCGCATTTCGTGGGCGGCGTCGGCGATGAACCGGCGTTCCCGACCGAGCACTTCCTGGATCTGCGCAAGCATGCGGTTGAGCGCTGCCTGCATTGGTTCCAGTTCGCTGGGCAGCGGCGTCAGTTGCAGCGGTTCGAGGGAGCCGCTGTGGCGGGCGCGCAGGGTCGCCGCCATGTTGGCCAGGGGCTTGAGCCCCCAGCCAATGGCCAGCCAGATCATCGCCGCCAGGATCAGGCTGCCGATCACGTTCGGCCACAGGGTATGGCGGACAATCCGGTCAACCAGGTCCGCTCGCACGTCACCGCGTTCACCCACCCAGATGCGCAAACCGTTCTGTTTGTCTTCCAGGACAAAAGCCCGCCAGTGGCGCTTGTTCAGATCCACCACATCGCTGAAGCCTGGCTGGATTGGCGGTGTGCTGAAGGAGGGCGCGCTGGCGGTATGCACCAGGATTTCGCCCTTGGCATTCCAGACCTGAAAGGCGAGTTTTCTTTCGTAGGGATGGCCGTCACCCTTGGGCACGGCTTCAGCCAGGGCCGAGTTGAACGCCCGATAAAGATCCGCGTGCTCCTGCCCCGGCAACGGCATGCGCATCACGCCTTGCAGCAACCGTGCGTTCTGCGCCAGTTGCGCGTCGTAGACTTCGGCGATTTCGTGGTTGCTGTCGTGCAGATTGAACAGGCTGAGCACGGTCAGACCGGCGAGCATCAGGCCGATGATCAGGGTCAGGGTGCGGCGCCGGATCGAGGTCATCGGCGCTCCTCCACCAGATAACCCACGCCGCGAATGGTGCGGATCAGGTCGGTGGAGAATTTCTTGCGCAGGTGATGAATGTGCACTTCCAGCGTGTTGCTTTCGGCTTCTTCGTTCCAGCCGTAGAGCAGCTGTGTGAGGTGGTCGCGTGTCATGACCCGACCCGGCGGCGAGAGCAGTTCGTGCAGCAACTGATATTCCTTGGGCGTGAGCACCACCGGTTGGCCCAGATAGCTGACTTGCTGGGTGCCGGGGTTGAGGCTGATGCCGGCATGTTCGATCAGCATCTGCGCGCGTCCGGCACTGCGTCGCAGCAGGGCGCGCAGACGGGCCTTGAGCTCGGCCAGGTCGAAGGGCTTGATCAGGTAGTCGTCGGCGCCGGCGTCCAGTCCCGCGATGCGGTCTTCGGTGGCATCGCGGGCGGTGAGGATCAGCACCGGCAGGTTCGAACCGCTGCCACGCAGACGACGCAGGACTTCGAGCCCATCCATGCGCGGCAGGCCGAGATCGAGCACCGCCAGATCAAAGGTTTCGCTGAGCAGGGCGTGCAGGGCGCTGCTGCCGTCCTTGAGCCAGTCGACGGTGTAACCCTCGCGCCCCAGCGCCTGATGAATGCCCTCGCCGAGGGCCACGTCATCCTCGATCAGTAATAAACGCACACGGACTCCTGTCAGTCGAGTTTCTTGTTCACGTCCACCAGCAACGCGGCGATCTCTTTGCGGCGTCCGGCATCGGCACTTTCCCGGCCTGGGCGAGGAGCGGCTTGCAGGGCCTTGAGCAGCGCTGCTTTGGCTTCAGCGTAGCGTTTTTGACGGTAAAGGTGATCGCCCCAGAAGTACAGACTGTCGATTCCCTCGGGGTTGAGTTGCAGGGCCTGTTTGAGCAGTTGTTCGGCCTTGTCGCTGTCGCCGAAACCGATCGGCCAGCCCGGCACCCGGTCGTACAGCGCGGCGAGGCTGGTGTAGGCCGAACCTTGCAATGCCTTGGGGTCGAGGGTCAGGGATTTTTCCAGATCGGCTTTGGCGTCCTTGGCTTTGCCCAGGGCCCCGAGCCCGCCCTCGGCACCGGCCCAACTGCTGGTGACGATGCCTTTCCAGATCCAGGCCTCGGCGACGGCCGGCCGTTCCGTGGCGAAGTGCGTTGCCTGAACGGCCAACTGTTCAAACGCAGCGGCCCGCTGTTTTTCCGGGGTCTCGTATTGGATGTGCGCCCAGCTCTGCTGGATGCTGTTGAGGCGTTGTTGATCGGCAGCGTCCAGCGCCCAGACACTTTGACTGAGGGCGCCCAGCAGCACACAGGCGAGAAGTTTTTTCATGGTTTCGGCGTCTCGTTTTCAGGTTTTTCACTCAGGCGACGGATCAACGGCAATTGCTTGCGCAGACCGCGATCCACCAGATTGGGCAGCAGGCTGTTGAGGCGTACGAAGAAGCGCTCCGGCCAGCCCAGATAGAGGTCGCGGCGATCGCCGGCAATCGCATGGATCACGGCGGCGGCGACGGCTTGCGGGTCGTCGACGCTGGATTTGAGTGCATCGTTCAATGCCTGGGCTGCGGGGCTGTTCATGCTGGTGCGGGTGGCGCGCGGTGCGACATACAGCACGCCGACCCGGGTATCCGCCAACTCTCGGCGCAAGGCCTCGGAAAATCCGCGCAAGGCAAACTTGGTCGCGCAGTAACTGGCATAACCTGGATAGCCGATCGAACCATAGGTAGAGCCGACGTTGACCACCATGGCACTGTCGGCCTGCTTGAGCAGCGGCAGCAACAGTTTGGTCAGGCAGATCGGTGCACTGATGTTCACCGCCAGCATGGCGTTGATGTCGCTGTCGTCGAGCTGTTCCAGCATTGCGAAGTGATTGACCCCGGCGGCGTTGATCAGCAGGTTGATGCCGCCGATGGCCTCGGCGGCGGCCAACACCTTGCGCCGGTCGCTGAGGAACGTCAGATCGGCGGCGACCCAGCACAGGTTCTGCGGGTAAAGGTCAAGCAACGGGCGCAGCGATTCCTGATGCCGCGCGACCGCCAGGACCTGCGCACCGGCAGCGCACAAGGCACGCGTGATCGCTATCCCGATGCCGCCGCTGGCACCGGTCAGCACCACACGGGCTTCATGCAGCTGCATGTTGAGCCTCCGCGTCACGGGGCAGGCCGCGGAACATGTCGGCGTAGAGCCGATAGACGACTTTCGAGGCATGGATCACCGCCGCCTGGTCGGCCGGATCTTCCAGCTGATTCATCAGCCGGCGATAGGTTTGCATGTGCTCGATGTCCAGCGAACCGTGGGAACTGAGGTAGCTGAACGCCGTTTCCGGCAGGGCCAGACGTTCGCGGATGCTGCCCGCCGCATGGGTGGCCAGGGCGATACTGGTGCCCTCGAGCACGTTGACCATGCCAAACAGACCCACCGGATTGCCCCGGGCGATCAGGTCGTAGAGAAAACTGACCATCAGCTCGATCGGCAGCGACGGCTGGCCATCACGCACCGCGTTACGGTCACCGCCACAGGCCTCGATGTCGTTGAGTACCCATTGCTCGTGGCCGTATTCGTCCTCGATGTATTCGCACACGGCTTTGCGCAGCCATTCAAGGTGCGTCGGCAGGCGTGCACCACAGGCCATCATCAGAGGTACGGTGTGGCGCACGTGGTAGTAGGCCTGGGCGAGAAACGCGCGATAGCTTTCAAGGCTGACCTTGCCTTGCAGCGCATCGAGGATGATCGGCAGATTGAACAGCTCGTGGCGTTCCTGGTGCGTGGCTTCTTGCAGGGTGTCAAAAAAACTCATGGTGCGGATTCCTCGGAAAGGGCGGATTCGATAAGCACGGCGCGGTACTGCGCGACGATTGACTCGCGGCGCGGGCGACCGTTGGCGGTGAGCAGGCCGTTGGCGGCCGTGAAAGGTTGTTTGAGGCGTGTCCAGTGATGCACCTGGGCGTAATCGGGCAAGGCCTCGTTGGCAGCGGCGACGGCAGCCGCCAGTTGAGCATCGGTGCAGTCCGGACGGTGCGGCCAGAGCAGGGCGCGGTTGTGCGGCAAGGCTTCGCCATACACAAAGGCCTGGGCGATGTGTTGACGCTGGGTCAGTTCGGATTCGACCCATTCCGGGTTGACGTTGCGACCGAAACTGGTGACGAACTGATGCTTCTTGCGGCCCTTGAGGTAGAGAAAACCTTCCGGGTCGAACTCGCCCAGATCGCCGCTTGGCCACCACTCATCGGTGTACGCCGGTTCGCCAAGGTAACCGAGCAGGGTCGAGCCTTTGATCAACACCTCACCGTCTTCGGCCAGGCGCACGTCGACGTGGGGCAGGGGCCGCCCGACGCTCCCCGGACGCCGAGTCCCGGGCCGGTTGAGACAAACCACCGAGGCGCACTCGGACAGGCCGTAGCCTTCGTAGACCGGCAGGCCGACCCGTTGCGCGCGGTGCAGCAGATCCTCGGAAACCCGTGCGCCACCGACGGCGGCAAAACGCAGCGATCGCGGATCGAAGGCTTTCTGTTCGGCAGCGCTGACCAGTAACAGCAGCAATTGCGGCACCAGGATCAGGCTCTCGGGTGCCCGGCTGGCCAGACAGCCGAGCAAGCGCGGCAGGTCGACGCCGCTGGCGCCCTGGATGCCCAGGGTTCTCTGGCTCGGCACGCTCAGCGTCGCACCGGCATACAGCGCCGCGTAACAGCCAAGGTTTTCCAGCAGGATCGCCAGTGGCAGCAAAGCCACGTGATGCTGGGGAGCGGTGGGTTTGCTGGCCTCTTCCAGCTCCCGAGCGACCCGCAGCAAACTGTCGGCGCTCAGGCACACGCCCTTCGGTGTACCGGTGGTGCCGGAAGTGAACGTCAATTTGGCGGTACCGGCGGGCAGGCGGTTCGGGCCTTCAAAGGCGCGGCACCAGAATTCACCGCGTTGTTCATAACCGGCGGCGAGCAGTTCGCTCTCCAACTCCGGTTCAGCGATCACCCGTTCGGCCTGGCTTTGTTCCAGGCAATGGGCACGTTGTGCCGGACTGAAGAACGGCGGCAGGGTCACGCACGTCAAGCCTTCAAACAACGCCGCCAGATCCCAGAGTATGGCCTCGACACCGTTATCCAGTGCCAGGGCAATGACCTTCACGTTTTCATCGCGCAAGCGTTGCTGGCGGTACATCACCTCGGCGTACAGCGTCGTGTAACTGACTTTCAGGGTGTCGCCCCACAATGCCAAAGCGTTGTCATTGCGCCCTGCATGGCTGCGCAGGGTTTCCTGGAATCGTTGCCGTTCAAGCGACATGGCAGGCTCCTTCGATAGACGTCGGCAAACCCAGCCGGCTGAACAGACCGATGTTGCGCAGATGGATGAAACCGGCGCGGATATTGCCCACGTGCACCCAGGGTTTGCTTTCGTAGTAACTGCCCCAGTGGTGACGGTCATCGCCCAGACGTTCGGGGTCGGCGGCGCACAGCGTCACGGGTTTCAGACCCAGGCGATGGAAGCTGTTGACCAGTCCGATATTGCCGGTGAAGGTCACCCATTCCAGACCGCCCATGGCCAACAGGTAAGTGATGGCAATGATGCTCAGGCGTGCGCTGCCGGTGTCGTTGGCCGCAAGGTTGCCGACTTCGACAATCGCGCTGCGCTCCACCGGACGCTCGGCGGCCGCGCTGATCAAGGGCTCGATCGCCTCGTCCAGGTAGCGTTCAAGAAACAACGGTTCAAGGTGCGCACGACGTACCCCGGCCACTGCGCACAAGTCCCCGGAGTCGTTGTGCACACCAAACAGTTCAGGCATGAAATGGCGGATATCGGCGCCGTGGGCCTTGCGAAAGCGTTGTTGAATGAACGCTTCGAACGCCGCTCGTTGAGCATCGCCGGGTTGGGCGCTCGACAGCTGCATCTGCGGTGTTTCGCCTTGGCCAAAATGCAGGGGCAGGGGAATGTTCCAGTCAGAATCGGGCATGGGCTGAACGCCTCCCTCAATAGGTTTGAGTGGAGTATCCGGACCATTTCTTAACGAAGTCTGAAGGTGAAAAAAGGTTAACGAACGACGGATCTTCAGATTGTCTTAAGACTTCCCCGGCAGGGTGACATCGTCGGTTCGCCCGGCAACCGGATCGAGACAGCCGAATGAATCGGCCGTCGCTCACCACAATCACGAGGCAACTATGACCCGCGACATGGCCGCACCCCGTTATGGAAAACTGTCGATCACCTTGCACTGGCTGATGCTGGCGCTGTTCGTCGGCGTGTATGCCTGCGTTGAAATCAAAGGCTTCATGCCCCGAGGCAGCGAAGCGCGAGGCCTGTTAATGGGCCTGCACGGAGTGTTCGGCGCGAGCATTTTCGTTCTGGTGTGGGTGCGCCTGTTTGGCCGCCTGACGCCGCGTCCGCCGATCACCCCCAAACCGCCTGCCTGGCAGACGGCAGTCGCGCACTTGATGCACCTGGCCCTGTATGGGCTGATGATCGCCACCCCGGTGCTGGCCTGGCTGATGCTCGCGGCCGGCGACAAACCTTTTCCGTATTTCGGCTTTCATGTGCCAGCGCCGGTGGCGGTCGATCCGAACCTGGCCAAGCAGATCAAGTACTGGCACGAGCTGATCGGCAATGCCGGTTACTGGCTGATCGGCCTGCACGCCGCTGCCGGGCTGTTCCATCATTACTGGGTCGGTGACGACACCCTGGACCGGATGCTGGGCGGGCGCAATCGCTCCTGAGGACCAGGCCTGCTCAGTCAGCCAGGTGTTCCGGCGACACCACCCATACGCTGCACGGAATCTTGTACAGCAGGTGTTCTACCGTGCTGCCGACCAGCCGGCCTGCGCCGCGATGGCCGACGCGGCCCATGACGATCATGTCGATGTCATACCCGCTCGCGTAGCTGCAGAGCACCTTGGCCGGGTTGCCCATGACCATGTGCTGGCGCTCGTCCGGAATGCCATTGCGTTCGGCCAGTTCGCGAAAGGCCGCAGCCTGGGCATCGAACAGGGACTTGGCGGCGCTGGAGGAGAAGAACGCCGAGGCATTGTCGAAGCCGAATTCATTAGCGCTGATCGATGACAGATCATGGGCATACAGCACATCGAGTTCGGCATTGCACAGGCTGGCCAGTCGGGCGGCCTCGCGCAGGATCCGGTCGTTGAAGCCGGCGTACTGCCCGTCACGGTGGAACGGGTCCACGGCGGCCAGGATCTTGCGCGGCAGGGCATGCCCGACATGGCTGACGAAATGCAGCGGCACCGGGCATTCGCGCAGCAGGTGAATATCCAGCGGGGTGAACATCAACCGTGACAGGAACGATTCCGGCTCCAGCGCCTTGATCAGCGCCGCCATGGGCTGCTCTTTGAGGTGAATGAGGATTTCCTGTAAGGGTCGTTCCACCCACACCACTTCCGTGGTGACGGTGACCCCGAGCTTGCGCATCGAATGCGCCCGTTCTTCGAGCCACTGACGATGACGCTCGATATAGCCGATTCGCATCTGTTCCAGTGCTTGCTCGTTGACCATGCTGGCGGTCGCCAGACCTTCCAGATAATCGAAAGCCACGATGTGCAGGGCCGCGCCCGCCGCCTTGGCCAGTGCCGCCGCACGGTCGAAGGCAGGGTTGTTTTCCATCAGGGGTGAGGCGACCAGCATGTAACGCGGTTGTTCTGACATGACGACTCTCCTTGGGGCAGGAAGCGTTGAACCGATGGTTACAGGCTGCGCCCGGCGTGCGGTGGACGTTTGATCTTTGTCAAACAACCGGTGGTCGGCAGAACGCCGTCAGACGGGTGGTCAATCGTCGCGGATGTCGTCGATTGTTGATCATTATCAAGTGCCGGTCTGGCAGTGCGGCGCAGGCTGACCACGAGTCGAATCCTTCAGGAGAATGCTCATGGCCACCATGAAAGCTGCCATTTTTGTCGAAAAAAATCGCATCGTGCTGGATGACAAACCGATCCCGGAAGTCGGCCCGCTGGACGCTTTGGTCCGGATAACCACCACGACAATTTGCGGTACGGATGTGCACATCCTGCGCGGCGAGTACCCGGTGGCGAAGGGTTTGACGGTCGGTCACGAACCGGTGGGGATCATCGAACGTCTGGGGTCGCAGGTGCGCGGGTTCACTGAAGGGCAGCGCGTGATTGCCGGCGCCATCACCCCCAGCGGGCAAAGTTATGCGTGCCTGTGTGGTTGTGGTTCCCAGGACGGGCCGGACACTCGTCATGGTTTCCGGGCCATCGGCGGGTGGAAGTTCGGCAACACCATCGATGGCTGCCAGGCCGAATACGTACTGGTGCCCGATGCCTTGGCCAATCTTTGTCCGATTCCTGATGGCCTCAGTGATGAGCAGGTACTTATGTGTCCGGACATCATGTCCACCGGTTTCTCCGGTGCCGAACGGGGCGAGGTGAGCATCGGCGACAGCGTCGCCGTATTCGCCCTCGGCCCCATTGGTCTGTGTGCAGTCGCCGGTGCCCGGCTCAAAGGCGCCAGCACGATCATCGGTGTCGATGCGGTGGCCGAGCGCATGACGGTAGCACGTCGATTGGGCGCCACCCATGTCGTCAATTTTCGCGAGGGCGACGTGGTCGAGCAGATCATGGCCCTCACCGATGGGCGCGGTGTCGATGTCGCGATCGAGGCACTGGGCACGCAAGGCACCTTTGAATCGGCGTTGCGCGTGCTGCGTCCGGGTGGCCGCTTGTCGAGCCTGGGCGTGTATTCGAGCGACCTGCGCATTCCGCTCGACGCCTTTGCGGCCGGGTTGGGCGATTACAGCATCGTCACCACCCTGTGCCCCGGCGGGAAAGAGCGTATGCGGCGTTTGATGGCGGTCGTGCAGAGCGGCATGGTTGACCTATCACCGTTGGTGACCCACCGGTTCAAACTGGATGACATTGAAGCGGCCTACGCTTTGTTTGCACACCAGCGTGACGGTGTGATGAAAGTGGCGATTACCCCGTGAAGGCGCGTCCGGCCCGTCGGCACGCTCACTGCGGGTGACGATGGCAGCCGACGATCAACTGCTTGAGCCCGTCCATGTTCTGAATGGTGACGTCGCGGCCGGTAATCTCCACCAGTTTTTGGTCGCGCAGGTGGGCGATGCCGCGACAGATGGTTTCGAGACGCAAGCCCAGGTAGGAGCCGATTTCCTCACGACGCATCTTCAACACAAAGCTGCGCGACGAATAACCACGAGCGCTCAAGCGTTGCGACAGGTTCAACAGAAACGCTGCCAGACGTTCATCCGAGCTCATATTGCCCAGCATCATCAGCATGTCGTGATCGCGAACGATCTCCCGGCTGAGGATCCTGTTCAGGTTGTGCTGCAGTGACGGCAGCTCCCGGGCCAGTTTTTCCAGCTGGCCAAAAGGGATGGGGCAGACTTCGCTGTCCTCCAGCGCGACCGCGTCGCAGGTGTGCAGATCCGAACTGATGGCATCCAGACCGAGCATTTCACCGGCAATCTGGAACCCGGTGACTTGCTCGCGACCATCGATCGACAGCACGCTGGTCTTGAATGACCCCAGCCGCACGGCATAGAGGGAACGCAAAGGATCACCGGCACGGTAGAGTGCCGCGCCTTTTTTGACCTTCAGTCGCTGGGCGATCAGCGTGTCCAGACGCTCGATTTCTCCACCGTTCAAGCCGAGCGGTAGACACAGCTCCAGCACGCTGCACCGGGAGCACGCCGTTTTGAGGTATTGATCGCGATACGAGCGAGTTTCTGCCACCGCAAAGCCCTCACCATGAATTGTTGATCATAGTTCTCGGGTCGCCATTGACACGGAAAAAACCTTGTCGACCGCCGTTAAACGACGAATGGATCCGAGTCAGTCAAAACGTCCTCGCGCATCAGAAACAAGTTGTGAGTGACTGGGGGCACATCACTGCGATCAAGTTGATAAAAATCAGTGAGCCAGAAGAATGCCTGCCGATACTTGAGCAGCAGAATTCCTGATCGTGATCAGGCTGAGAGGAAAATCCCCGCTCATGTCGCTCTTCAGGAAATCAGCTTTTCAATCATCCAGGTAAACGTTTCAGGGAGAGGCACGTGGTGCTCAAACTCAAACGCATTCTATTGATAGCCCCTGGCGAAATGACCCAGACCCCGGCTTTTGAACGCGCCTGTGCGCTGGCTCTTGCAAACGGAGCACTGTTGCATATCGTCGCGTTCGATTATGTCCCGGTGCTGGCAGCGGCCGGGCTGTTTGCACCCGAGGCAATGGCCCAGGCGCGGGAAGGGTATCTGCAAGTGCATCGGCACTGGCTGGAGCAGCAGGCCCGCTTCAAACGATGCATCGGCCTGAACGTGACCACTGAAGTGGTCTGGGCCAGATCGAACCTGGCGCACGTGCTTGAGTACGTGAAAGACTTTCATCCGGACCTGGTCATCAAGGATACCCATTACGTCCCTGCACTCGACCGGGCTTTCCATCGCCCGCTGGACTGGCGCTTGCTGCGCGAATGTCCGGCACACCTTCACCTGGTGACAAGCGCCGGGCATGCCAGGCCAATGAAAATTCTTGCGGCGGTCGATCTGTCGCATCTGGAAGAACTGACGCAAGGTTTGAACGACCGGATACTTGACCTTGCCTGCACGCTGGCGGCCGGTTGCGGCGCGGCGCTGCATCTGCTCAATGTCGGTTGCTGGGCGGTCATCGACGACGGGGCCATCAGCGTGCCGACAGGCAGCCTGGATGGCAGTCTGAAAGACGCCATCGAGGACGCCCAGCAAGAAGCTTTCGAAGCACTCGCTGAACGCTATGGCATCCAGAGTTCATGCAGACACTTGCTGACCGGCATCCCGCAAAAGGTCATCGGCCTGTTTGCCCGGCAGCACGCTTTCGACATGGTGGTGCTGGGCACGCTGTATCCCGACGGTACACACCGATTCATCGGCAGTACCGTCGAAAGCATGTTGAACCAGGCTCCCTGCAGTCTGATGATCGTCAAACCGCCGCAGCCCTGCGAGTGAATGCGGGGTACTGCCGAGTTTGCACTGGATGAGAAACAACGCTGGTTGCGGCCGGAGGAGGTATTTCAATGATGTTATCGATCAACTCAAGTCACGGATCGATGCGGCCCACGTGTGGCCAGCGATTGCCGATAGGGCACCGGTCAATAAGCGTCCCGGGATCACGTATGCCGATGGTCCGATCCCTTTATGAGTGACGCACTGGGTCTGGCGGGGGCCGCCGCGGCGTTGGGCATCGGCATGCTGGTCGGTCTGGAGCGCGAGCGGCACAAAGGGCGCGGCGACAGCCGTGCCTGTGCCGGATTGCGCACGTTCGCGATCACGGCGCTGCTGGGTTACGTCGCGATGCAAGTGGGCGGCGCACTGCTGTTGGGCATTGTGGGCGGCTGTCTGGCGGTGCTGATCGGCGTGGCTTATTGGCGCAGCCTGAGCACTGATCCGGGGCTGACCAGCGAAGTGGCCTTGATCACGGTGCTGGTACTGGGTGCGCTATGCGGCACAGCGCCGGAACTGGCAATCGCCATTGGCGTGGTCATGGCGGGGCTGCTGGCTTACCGGCAGAAACTCCATCACTTCGCCCGCAGCCAGTTGAGCGAAGCGGAGATGCGCGATGGGTTGGTGCTGCTGATCGCAGCATTGGTGGTGTTGCCGCTGACGCCTGACCGGTTCATCGGTCCCTACTCGGCACTCAACCTGCGCACTCTTTGTACATTGACCGTGTTGCTGATGGCCGTCGGCGCCATTGGGCATATCGCCGTGCGCACGCTGGGTGTGCGCTACGGCTACGCGGTCAGCGCCATCGCGTCCGGTTTCGCCTCCAGCACCATGACGATTGCGGCGATGGGGCATATCGCCCGCAAAGACCCGGAGCACCTCAAGGTATTGAGTGCGGCGGCCCTGCTGTCGAACCTGGCCACGGCGGCGCAGGTCGCGCTGATCCTCGGCGCGGTCGACACCGCGCTGTTGCCGCACCTGTGGGGGCCATTGCTGGCCGGATTCGGCGTTACGCTGCTGTTCAGCCTGGGCCTGCTGTTCCCCAGGCCTGCGGTCGCTGCGAACCAGCCGATCAAGGTCGGCGGGGCGTTCAATCTCAAGCTCGCGCTGGCGGTCACGTTGACCATGGCCGGCGTGACGTTTTTGTCTTCGCTGATGCTCGATCACTTTGGCGAGGCGGGCGTGATGCTGACTGCCGTACTCAGCGGATTCGCCGATGCTCATTCTTCCACGGCGTCGATTGCCACCCTCGCCAAGGGTGGACTGTTGGATTACGCCGCCATTGCGCCGCCCGTGCTGCTGGCGGTCAGCAGTAACGCATTGAGCAAATGCCTGGTGGCCTGGATCAGTGGCGGACGCCGTTTCGCCGCGTATGTCATACCCGGTCAAATTCTGTTGACCGCTGCCATGTGGGCCGGTCTGCTGGTGGATCGAGCGACGATTTGACCGGACACTGACAAAAATCAAAGTGCTCGTCGGTAAAAGGGACAGCCTGAGACTCATTCCCTGCCATCGCTCAATGTCGAGGTGCACCATGTCACAGGAACCCCGCCTGCTGCTGATCGCTCCGCCCTCCATGCACCACACGCCGGCATTCGATCGTGCCTTGGCATTGGCGCAGGCGCTGCAAAGACCGCTGCATATCGTGGCATTCGATTATTTACAGGCGCTGGCCGTGGTCGGGCTGTTTGCCCCCGAACAGGTGGCCGTGGCCCGTGACGCCTACCTGGAGAGGCATCGCCACTGGCTCGAAGAACAGGCAACACGGATGCGTGGACACGGGATCGTTGTCACGAGCGAAGTGGTCTGGGTTCAGGACCCTTACGCGGAGATTCTGCAATTCATCAATGAAATACCGCTGGTGGTGATCATCAAGGATGCTCATGAAGAGTCGGCCTTGAAACGGGTGTTCTTTACCCCGCTGGACTGGCAACTGCTGCGCGATTGCCCGATCCCGGTACACCTCGTGACCAACGCCTTGAACCCACGCCCCCGTCATGTTCTGGCGATCATCGACGTACTGCGCAGCGAAGATCAGGATCTGGTGTTCAACGACCAGATTATCGATGCCGCATCGAAGCTGGCCAGGGTGTGCAATGCGCGGCTGCAGTTATTGCACGTCTACGATTGGACCGCCGCCTATGCGCAGGACTTCGGGTTTGGTGCGTTGCCGCTGGCCACCGGTATCTACGAGGCACTGGGCACAGCACAGCATGAGGCGTTTGCCGCGATGGCCGAGCGTCATGGCGTGTCGAAGGAGTGTCGTCATTTCATCGAAGGTGTGCCGGTGCCGGCCATTTGCCGATTTGTCGAAGAGCAAAACGTCGACGTGATCGTGGCGGGGACGGTGCAGAACAGAGGGATGAACAAACTCTTGGGCACCACGGCCGAACAGCTCTTGCACCGGGCACCGTGCAGTGTGTTGGCGATCAAGCCGGGCAGGGGGCTCTAGCGTCGGAGCACCGGCGATCGCCCGTACGGACGTTCGCCGGCGACAGAGGCTACAAGTACAGGCTGTGAATGACCTGGCGGGGATCGTCGGGGTCATTGTGGCGTTCGAATCCCAGCGCCCGCGCCAGATCGCGCATGGAAGCATTGCTGGCGGCATCGACCGAATACATCCGATGCATTCCATTCTTGCGCGCCGCGGTGATCAAGTGCTCCATCAACAAGGTCCCCAGCCCCAGATGCGTCCATTCATCGGCAACGGTAACGGCGCATTCGCACTCGTGTTCACCCGTGGCGGCATAGCGGCTTACGCCGATCTCGATCAATTGGCCGTTGTCGTGCACCAGCGCCACGTAGGCCAGGCGCAGGCGATTATCGGTATCCATCAATTGATCCAGCATCGTGCCCGACGGTTCGTTGATCTGCGCCAGAAAACGCATGTGTCGCGACTCGGGAGACAAGCGTTGGATGAACGCATACTCGCGTTCCCGATCCTTTTCCGAAAGGGGCCTGATCAGCACATGGCGACCGTCCCTGAGTGCTTCGATCCAGTGTTGCCCGGCGATCGAGGCATAGGCATTGGCGGCTCGTTCGTTGTGGTCTTTGACGGTGAGCATGAGGAGACCCTCCTTGCGGTTTTAAAGACAGGTGCGGGACACAGCGCCCTGCAGTCACTTTCTTTCTACGCTGCTCAATGGGCAGGAATCTGATCTGGGTCAGAGACCGGCGATGTTGAATGGTCCGAAGTTGATGTAAATCAACTGCGTGCCAGTGGCGCAGGCTCAGGCTCAAAGCCTGCGGTTGTCTTGCGGAGGTGTGTGATGGGGCAATATCAACGTTTGCTGCTGGTCGCCGACCAGACCCTGCATCAGACGCCCGCCATGCTGCGCGCGGTGGCGCTGGCCAAGGCGAGCGGGGCGGCACTGGACGTTCGGGTCTTCGCTGAACCGGCACCCGTGGTTCGCCTGTGGGAGGACAAAATCGACGAGGTCGGCTATCAGCGCTATCTACGCCACCACCGTCGCTGGGTAGCCGATCAGCTTGAGCAACTCTCGGACCAGGGACTAAAGGTCACGGTGGAGGTGGTGTTCACCACCCACGCGCTGCTGGATATCCTGCGGGCTGTCGCAGACCTCAAACCTGATTTGCTGATCAAGGATGTGACGCTCGAACCCCTCCTGAAGCGGGTTTTCATAACGCCGCTGGATTGCCATTTGCTGCGCGAATGTCCGGTGCCCGTGCATCTGGTCAACGAGGTCCGCTACAGCCTGCCGCATCGGATCGTGGCGGCCGTGGATCCGTTCGATCCCGAGACCCAGATCAGCGGTCTGAATGACACCATCATTCAGACCGCCAACGCGCTGGCCACGCAATGTGACGCGCCCATGCACCTGCTCTACGCCTATGACCTGTCACCGGCCTTCAATGGCGACACGCCGCTGGTCGGTACCGGATGGGGAGTGGATTTTGTCGAGGAGCTGCGGCAGTCCCTGCACCAGGCTTTCATCAACCTCGCCGATCGCTACGGGATCCCGCCCGAGCGACGCCATTTTGTGATGGGGCTGCCAGTGCCGGTCATCAGCGAGTTTGTCGAGCAATACCTGGCGGATGTGGTCGTGATGGGCACGATGCACCGCGCAGGTATTGACCGGTTGATGGGCAGCAATACCGAGCGGGCGCTGTATTCGGTACCCGGCAGCATCCTGGCGGTGGGGCCGGTCGTTCGAACCGAAGTGCAAAGTCCTGGATCTGACGAGAGGTCTCTATGAGCCAGTATCAACGGTTGTTGCTGATCATCAATCCGCTCCTGCGCGAGTCCGCTGCGATCAACCATGCCGCGGCGCTGGCCAAGACCAGTGGCGCGCTTGCACATATTGGCGCTGATTCCCTCGCTCGACGGTTTTTCGCTGCTGGAAACAGGCAACCGGCAGCAATTAGTGTATTGACATATCGAACAATCTCGATATCCTCGCCGCATGGACCTGATCGAAGTATTCAAAGCACTCTCAAACCCGGTACGGCTTGAAATCCTGAAAGGCTTGAAAGACCCCGTAAAGAACTTCCCCCCGCAGGACGAGGGCGACGTTCACACGGTGGGCGTGTGTGTGAGCAGTATTCAAGAGGGCATCGGACTCTCGCAGTCAACGGTGTCCGGTTATCTTGCAACGCTGCAGCGTGTGGGCCTGGTTGAAGTCAGGCGCATCGGTCAGTGGACCTACTACAAGCGCAATGAAGCCAACATCAGCGCCTTGGCCGAGGTCATAGGGAAAGAGCTGTAAAAAAATTTATCGCATGATATCGAGATATCTCGATATCCCTTATTGTCGATACGAGGATTCACCATGAAAGCGATGCTGCTTGAATCATTTGGCAACCCGGAATCGTTCACACTCTGCGACGTGCCCAAGCCTGTGTCGGAAACGGGACAAGTGCTGGTCCGGGTACACGCCACCTCGATCAATCCATTGGATTATCAAGTCCGACGCGGCGACTATCAGGATCTGGTGCAACTGCCGGTCATCACCGGACATGACGTCTCCGGCGTAGTCGAGGCGGTTGGCCCGGGTGTGACGGCTTTCGCGCCAGGTGACGAAGTCTGGTACACGCCGCAAATCTTCGACGGCCCCGGCAGCTATGCCGAGTACCACGTGGCGTCCGCCAGCATCATCGGCAAAAAGCCTTCCTCGCTGAGCCACCTCGAAGCTGCCAGCTTGAGCCTGGTGGGCGGGACAGCATGGGAAGCCTTGATCGTGCGGGCAGCGCTCAGAGTAGGGGAGAGCATCTTGATCCATGGCGGCGCAGGCGGCGTCGGACACGTCGCCATCCAGCTCGCCAAAGCGATGGGCGCCAAAGTGTTCACGACCGCGCGTGAAGCAAATGCCGAGTTCGTCCGCCGCATGGGCGCCGATGTGATCATCGACTACGAAAAGGAAGACTACGTCGACGCCATCCTGCGAGAAACCCATGGCCTCGGAGTGGACGTAGTGTTCGACACCATCGGCGGCGACACCCTGTCGCGCAGCCCCGACGCACTCGCGCAACTTGGCCGCGTGGTCTCGATCGTCGACATCGCCCGGCCACAAAACCTCGTTCAGGCGTGGGGCAAGAACGCGAGCTATCACTTCGTTTTCACCCGCCAGAACCGCGGCAAGCTCGATGAATTGAGTGCCCTGGTGGAACGCGGTCAACTGCGGCCACATGTTGGCGCGGTGTATTCGCTTGCGGAGATTGCGCTGGCCCATGCTCGGTTGGAAAGTCCTAATAATGGTCTTCAAGGGAAGATCGCGATTGCGGTTGTGCCGGCGCCTCGTTCGGGTTCTGTGGGGGATGCGTCATGATTTATGAGATCGCTTTGTTGCCTGTTCACGCAGAACGTGTTGATGAGTTCCGACGTGCATTTGCCGAGGTTGCACCTTTGCTCCGCCGCGCGAATGGGTATGGCGGGCACATGCTTGCGCAGGGGATTGAAACGCCGGAGCGGTTCAACTTGATCGTGCGGTGGGAGTCGCTGGAGGCTCATACGGATTTTGAGGCGGGTGAAGATCACAGGATCTTTATGCTGAAGTTGGAGGGGCATTTTTCGGAGGAGCCGCAGGTTTATCACATTGAGGGGGCGGCTTTTACTGCGGGTGGAGATGATGGGGCTCTTTGGCCCGGAAACTGAAACTTGCGTTTGTGATGAGGGCGCCGGACTGGGTGCCAGTCCGGCTTTTGTCCGGAATTAAACGCTCTGCGCTTTGGTTGTTTAAATCAGTCCTGCTGTCACACCCGGATGCCCACAGCGCCTTGCGCCGTCCCCTACACCTAAGACAGAATCCGCCGGCTTGTGCGTCTGGACCCCCGACCGTAACTTGATTCCCGTCACTGCCCATCAGTGATCGGGTCTGCAAGCCCGCCGGAAAACCAGTCGCACAGCCTGCCAAAAGGACGCTCGTTCGCGCCCGCTCAATGGCGGCTTTGTGCGGGAGACCCTCGGGTCTGCCGGGTGCCTGGTTTCCCGGTCTTGCAGACCCGCACATGGCTGCCACCCATCATCTGCAAGTGATGCTGGTAGCTCCTAATCAAAATCAGGAGTTTCACCATGATCAAACCGACACCGAATCCCCCGAAAACCGATCCGGTTTCCCCCTACAAATTCCCCGACTCCCGAACCCTGAACGAGGCAGCCGAACGCGCGCTCGACCATTACCTCACTCCGCAGCAACGGATTATGGGGAGTCATCACAAACACGATCCGATGTATATGGCCAATCCGGCGTACGACACTGAATCCCTGCTCGCCAACGCCAGTGAATCCCTCGGTTCGGCCAGCGAGATGCTCAACAACTTTGCGGCCACGCTGGAGCCCTCTCACCGTAAGACTGCGATAGGGATTGCGCAGATTGTGATGCTCGGGGAATTGGCGGTGAATCAGGCGTTGGATAACGTCGAACTGAAAACTTAAGGCTGTATTTCAGTAAAAAGGGAGCAGATTCATTACCTGAATCTGCTCTCTTTTTTGTTCGTTGAGCTCAGCCGTTTGCGTTTGCTCTCTTTTCCGCCGTCACGATGCAAGCCTTGTAGAAATTGGAATGGAAATCGCTGATCGCTTTCTGCTGCAAGCTCTCGCTTGAGTATTGAGGAATCTCGTACGCCTCGCGGATCAGCGACTTGAACACTTCACCCACATACTCGTTCTGCTTACCTGCCGCTTCGGCCAATTCCCACACCGAAGCCATAGGCACGCCTTGCTGCCTGGTTTTCATGACCTGTTTGGCCGAGTTTTCTATTCGTTGGCACTCTTCGAGCTCTTCCTGCGGTACGGGAGAGGCAAGGGCGGAAAAACTGATGGTGAAGGTTATCGCTGCTGCAAGGCATTGTTTGTGCACGAGGTGTCGTCCCTGGTTTTGAGGCTGAACCTTATCATTCGGGGGGCGGCGCCACCATTGCAGGCAGGGAGAAAGAGCGCCAGGTGCTGGCACGCGGCCACGCCTTGCGCCCCCCGATTTCCGCTGTCACCCTTCAGCCCGTTCTTCAAGGATCAGAAGAAGGAATCAAGGATTGAGTGGCTACATTCCCAACCCGCCTAAAAACTATCGCAACAAAGGAACCGACCCCGTCGATATTCATGCCCAGCGTTGGGCTGAGTATGAGAAACACGGGAAGGAACCGGCATCGGCTCGTGAAAAAATCGGCATTGCCCTGCGGATCGGAGTGTTCTTCGATGGAACGGGGAATAATGCCAATAACGCTGCTGCGGGTTTACTTTGCGGTGCCCATCATCCCATTGCTGCTCAAGATATTGATGCGAGCTGCAAGCCGTATATGAGTGATCCGGATAGTAGTTATGGCAATGATGTCAGCAATATCAAAAAGCTGAGTGAGCTGTATGACACGCCTGAGGCAGCCGAAGGTGAGGGCACGCGAAAGCGTGCTTTTCGCATGGTGTATGTCGAAGGGATCGGCACCCGTTCAGGTGAAAAAGACAGCACCTTGGGAGCAGGTACTGGGCGTGGCGAAACCGGAGTTGCCGGTCGTGTTCAATCTTCGTTCGTATTGATCAAGCAGCGGATCAAGGAGGCGCTGGACGAAAATCCGGGCTGTGAAATTGTCTCCCTGACATTCGATACCTTCGGCTTCAGCCGTGGTGCGGCAGCCGCTCGGCATTTTGCAAATGAAGTCGTGCGCGGCAAACAGGGTCCTTTAGGAGAAATCCTTCGAAGTAACGCAGCTTCCTTGAGTTCTACTTTCAGCGATCAATATAAAAGCGATATCAATATGGGCTTTATAGGCCTGTTTGATACCGTTCCTTCCATTGCTGGTTGGTCCAATCTGGGCAACATCAAAAGCCCCGTTGCAACAGGCATCAAGCTTTATCTGGATCCACGCTATTTCACGGATGTCCTCCAATTGGTCGCGCGTGATGAGTGCAGGGGAAATTTCGCCCTCAGCTGTGTAACGCCAGATCACCAGGAGATTATTTTGCCCGGTGTACATTCCGATATTGGTGGGGGTTACCTCGAGGAAGCGGATGAGTGCGTACTCGTCAGCCCGATGCAGACACTGGAGGTGTCGCTTAACACTGATGTCGTGACCACCTCGATTTATCAAGATGCTTTAACCGTGAAAAATCAGTGGCTCGCCAATGGCTGGCCTTCTGAGATGCTGGAAATCGTCACGCCACCGCCACTCCTTATGCCAAATAATCCGCAGGATCGGCTTAGTCCACAAATCAAGCGCGTCTACGCCGCCGTGCAGCTCAAACGTCCAGTGAGCGGGATGCTTTCCAGAGTGTGTTTACGCGTGATGCATCAACAGGCCAAAGCCAAGGGAGTTCGCTTCAACGATATTCCTGAGACTCCCGAGTTTTCCATTCCTACAGAGCTTCAAGCTTTGTGTGATCGTTTTGTCTCTGGCGACTACAGCACCAGCGCACAAGAAGAGCAAATCCTCAAACTCAAGTACATTCATACATCAGCCAACTGGAACCACCCACTCGGCCGAAGGGATGGAAGTGGCGTGAAAGCGGTTTACATCAACGCTCCCTCGTCAGATGCAATTCGAGTAAAACACCCGCACGTACCTGACTGGACGCTTTGGTAATGAAGCTACTTGTAACCCTGCTCTGCGCACTGCTCACGACCGGTTGTTCCGCAGACCCGCTTTCAGCGAAAAACGACCCAAAATCCCCATGGTGGGAGCTGGGGTTCACAGAGCCTCACTACATGAAGGTATGGGTGGAAGATACTTCGGTGGAAGACATCAAAGGAAGAACGTTCCTGCACACCGGCGGAGGATCCGCCTCGGGCGGGCAACCAGAGGATGGCACAGAGTCAGCCCGAGGTTGGCATGGCGTAGGCGGCTCTGCAAAAGCAGTAGTAGGCGCCGATCTTCCCAAGCGGATCTTTGTTCGTTGGCAATCTATTGTGGAGCCTCAGACCTATCGTGCTTGGGTGGATATACCGGAAGAAGCCAGGCAGCTAATGCTGACGTCGGTCAACCAGCGATGTGCGAAAACTCCGGAGGAAACGGCCACCTATATTTCTTCCGTTTATTTAGGGTTGGCGCCGGGCGGAGTTGTGCAAGTGTGGGTTAGAGACTCTTGTCATCACCCGGTCAAAGTGGCTAGGGCGCAAGCTGAGATTGAATCGCTGGGTCCGAGCCAAGGCAAAAACCAGGGACGTTACGCTTATCCGGTCAGCGAAAAGTCAAAGCGTTATATCGACAAGTTCGGCATCCCTTACGGCAGTTGGTAATGCTTGAGATGTTGTGGGGAAGGGGAAATAAATCCATCCCCATTTTTACTCTGGTAATGAAATTCCTTGTCACCCTGCTCTGCCCGTTGTTCATGACCGGTTGTCAGTCTGCTGACCCACTGTCAGCAAAAAATGACCCCAAGTCTGAATGGTGGGAATTGGCTTTCACTGAACCGAATTACATGAAGGTTTGGGTGGAAGACAGTTCTGTGCAAGACATTACGGGCAAAGTCTTCTTCAGAACGGGTGGAGGAACAGCAGCAGGCGGAGAGCCTGACGATGGAGCCGAGTCTGCCCGTGGTTGGACAGCCGTTGGTGGCAGCGGAAAACGTGTTGTCGGCGCTGACTTACCTGTTCGTATTTACGTTCGATGGCAATCCATTGTGGAACAGAAAACCTGGCAGGCATGGGTGGATATACCGGAGGAGGCCAGACAAATAATGGTGAAGTCCACAAGCCAGCGCTGCCCTGAAACACCGGAGAAAACTGCGCGGTTCATGGCCTCGGTTTATCTAGGGCTGGCGCCAGGCGGAGTGGTACAGGTTTGGATCCGAGACTCATGTCGACGCCCGATCAAAGTGGCCCGAATGCAAGGTGAGATAGAACCACTGGGCCCGGAGCAGGGGAAGAACGAAGGACGTTACGCGTATCCAGTCAGTGAAAAGTCCAAGCGCTACATCGAGAAGTACGGCATTCCTTATGGAAGCTGGTAGCTATCAGCGAATGAAGCGATTCATCACCTTGTTTTGTGCTTTGTTCATGACTGGCTGTCAGTCTGCGGACCCGCTGTCCGCCAAAAACGATCCTAAGTCCCAGTCGTGGGAGCTCGCATTTACTGAGCCTTACTACATGAAAGTGTGGGTGGAGGATAGTGCTGTCGAAGATATAAACGGCAAGCTGTTCAAGCGTACGGGAGGAGGTACGGCTGCTGGAGGGGAGCCTGAAGACGGTAAAGAATCTGCACGAGGCTGGCACGCATTGGGCGCTGCTGCAAAGCCAGTGATTGGTGCCGATCTCCCCAAACGCATTTACGTGCGTTGGCAATCGATTGTCGAACCTCAGACCTACAGTGTTTGGTTGGATGTGCCCGAAGAGGCCAGACAATTAATGAGAACGTCGGTCGATCAGCGTTGTCCGGAAACTCCGAAGGAGCAAGCGAGTTATTCCGCTTCTATCTACCTGGGACTGGCTCCCGGCGGGGTTGTACAAGTCTGGGTCAGGGACTCATGCCACCATCCAGTGAAAGTGGCCAGGGCCAAAGCCGAAATCGAACCGCTAGGTCCGAGTCAGGGTAAGAACCAAGGGCGTTACGCTTATCCGGTCAGTGAAAAATCCAAGCGTTATATCGAAAAATTTGGCATTCCGTATGGCAGTTGGTAATTCTTGGAAAACGGGGGCGAGTCGGAAAAGATAGGGCGGCTCTTTTGATAAATAGATGCGTCCCATTTTTAAATCTGCCCGCATCCCTCCCTGACTCATTGAACAAGCTGCCGGATCCCCAGAGACAAGATCAAACCACCGCATAATTGGTCAATAGCTTTTTTCCTCCTTCGATACGCTGACGCGATGTCAGGTTGCGAAAGAGCGATTGCGACCACTCCATACCAAGTCATTGAAACCACCACTACGACTGCCAGCATCGACAAAAACGTGCTTGTTGACACGTGGGCGGCGGCTGCCGCTGAGAAAATAGCGGCGTAGAAGGCCATGGATTTAGGGTTGCCGATGTTCGTGATGACTCCTTGAATGAATGGTTGCTGAAAATTCCCGACGGCAGCCTCGTTACTGGTGGAAAGCGTGTTCTTCCCGGCATTTAGCAGCAGTCGCAGTCCAAACCACATCAGATAGGCTGCCCCCAGAACTTTTACGAATAGCGCCGCCCAAGGAAACGCAGCAAATACAACGCCGATACCTGCTATTGCACAGGTGGCCCAGAGTAAGTTGACCAATACAATGCCTGCCACCAAGGCCAAAGCTTCTGACCGCGACGCAGCTACCGCTTTGTGGACTACCGCAACGAAATTGGGTCCTGGAATAACGACACCGGCCAGGTAAACCAAAAAGACTGTCAAAACAGCGGGGTCATCGATCATGTGCATTCCTTTGCGAGCTCAGTGGTTGGAGAGGTCATCATTCGTTTCAAGACTCAACATACCTGCTACTTTCGGTTGTCATCCGATGAGCAGACCATTTTTGACGCTTATTAAGTGATCATGTCAACGGCAGTACTCCCCAGCCGCTCCCCATTAACCACCACATGCACCGCATGCACCCCCGCATAGTGCTTGCGCGTAGTGAAATCCTTAATCACCTGCCGCCGCGCCACAACCGCATTCCCAAACCCCTCCAGCTCCAACGTCTTCAACTTGAAAACCTTGGCCGACGTCCCGCCATTCGCCTTCACATAGTCAATCGCATAATCAATCACCAGCCGCTGTTCAACTGGGACCAACGATCGAACGGTAAATGACAAAGTTATCGTCTCGCCAAGCCGCACAACCGCCGGCTCCACCTTCACATCCAGCAACTCAACCTCAGCCTTCGCCCCAGCGCCTATAACCGTAAGCGCCCGAGAATTCCCCTGTTTGATCAAACTCCGCAACGCATGTTTGGCAATCCAAGCCGTGTGCTTGTTGTCCAGCGACCACCCCTCAATCGTATCCAGCACCCACTCCGGATGTTCTTTCGTCACATCATTCAAATGATTCGCCACGGACTTGCGCACGTACAAACTTTCATCGGCTTTCAACCGATCAAGAATCCCGGCAGCCAACAGCGGATCAGCCTGCACCGGTTCCAGTCGAAACGACCACGGCAGGCGAGGGCGGCTGCCTTCGCTGGCGAGTCTTCGGACGTGGTGGTTTTCGTCTCGGGTCCAGTCGTGCATCAGTTCCAGCGAGCGTTCCAGGTCGCTGCGCAGGAAGTGGCGGATGGCGAATTCGGAGGAACCGAAGGTGGTGAAGTACTTCAGGGCTTCCATGGAGGTGTCGAACGCGTGCGCGCCGTAGCTCGCGACGTAGTGCGGCAGGCACATGCTGACGAAGCCGCTGTTCAGTCGTGGGGCAAGTTCGCGCAGGACAGTGAGGGAATCTGCGTAATCCAGCGGCAGCACCGCGTGCAGGCTTTCGCTGACGCGGGCCATGCGTTGCATGACGGAGAGGTCGGCGAGGCCGTGGTTGGCGTGCTTGAGAAACGCCTTGGCCTTGAACGCCGGGTACACGGCGCTCATTTCTGTGGCGATGTGTTGCAGGCGTTCGGCGTTGAAGATTTCTTTGAGGGCCGGGGCGGCGGTTTCGGTGGTGCTCATGGTCAGGTCATCGGAGTGCTGATGAACGCCTGTGTGCTTTCGGCGTACGCGGTGTATTGGGCGATGCGCGGGAAGCGATCGGCGTCGATCTGGTCGGGGACGACGAGGCCGGTGAAGCTCCAGGCGACGGCCAGGGTGATACCGTCCTGCTGGAGAGAGCCGTCGGTGGGCAGCGGGTGTTTTTCGAGTTCGTGTTCGAGGGCGGTGAAGGCGGCGGCGAGTTGGCCTTCGACGCGTTCGACCCACGGTTGGTATTGAATGTCGGCCGGGCGCAGGTTGCGTTCGTAGTAAAGCTGCACGGCTTTTTCGCAGGCGGCGAGGCCGAGGCCGATCAGACGCAGGGCTTTGACCTGTTGCGGCAGGTCGGTGGGCAGCAGGGTTTTGCCGGACAGGGCTTCGAGGTAGTCGAGGATCAGGGTCGAGTCGATCAGCACTTCGCCGTCATCGAGCACCAGGGTCGGCGCCTTGACCACCGGGTTGATCTGCTGGAAGCGCTCGAAGTGACGGAACACCGAGACCGGATCGTGTTCCAGTTCGATCCCCATGCATTTGGCAGAGATCGCCACGCGGCGCACGTAAGGGGAGTCCAGCATGCCGATCAGTTTCATGACGCGTTCCTTCAAGTCGAACCGGGGAGGGCATAACGTAGCTGAGGTCAGGGGGATTTGTCAGTCTTTGCGAGGGGGCTGTTTTCGCGCTCAACGACCGTAACGAATTGCGACAAAGCGCCGCTCGTCCGACGTTTGTCTTCTATATACAGCCGCTCGACTGAATTTCTTGCTATAAACGCACTCCGATGAGCGCTGTGAAGCCTGTGTCAGAGCAGTTTCCGGGCCTTGTCGGACAAATTCCCGGTATTTACAGTTGCTGAGGCCTCAAACGAGCCTTAGACTGCCGCCCCTTCGTAAATTGAGTGCCGGGTGGCGTTTGCAATAAACGATGCCTTTCCGATGAACGCAGACGGTTCGCCGGAACGCTCCCTAATTCGCCTTAATGCACGTTTTTTATAGAGATATCAATGACAAAGGACAAGTTGCTGGCCATGCCGGCAGATGACTACATGAATGCCGAGCAACAAGCTTTTTTTCAAGAGCTGTTGCAGAACATGAAAGTCGAAACCCATGAGCGCATTGAGCAGAACCGTATTGCCATCGAAAGCCTGGACACCCCGGCTGACCCGGCGGACGCCGCATCGGTGGAAGAAGAGCGCACCTGGCTGGTAAACGCGATCGATCGCGACCAGCGCATGCTGCCGCAACTCGAGCAGGCCCTTGAGCGTATCAAGGAAGACAGCTTCGGCTGGTGCGACGACAGCGGCGAGCCTATCGGCCTGAAACGCCTGCTGATCAGCCCGACCACCAAGTACTGCATCGAAGCTCAAGAGCGGCACGAGCAGATCGACAAGCACCAGCGTCAGGCCTGATTCCTGAGGCGACCCCTTCAATACGGGTCGTCGCGAAAAGATCGCAGCCTTTTGCAGCTCCATCGGGAACAGCAAAAGGCTGCGATCTTTGCTTTTTCTCGTCTGCCGGAAAGTCTCCCTGCCATTCCATTGACCTGCCACAGACCCACGACTAACGGACCATGGATAATGGCGTTGTAGTGGCGTTTAATGCAGCCACAACAATGAGAACAAGCGTGGGGTAACGAAATGACGAGAGATGGATCTCTGGTTGCGGCTCTGCCTGCACCAGTTGTTTTGCCGAAGAATCGCTGGCTGACGCCGACCCTGCAAAGCATCGCCCTGATGCTGTTGCTGGCCGGGATGAGCCTGGGCGAATGGCCCTTGTACGTCAGCATGCCGCTGGCGGTGCTGATCGTCTGGCTGCCGCGCCTGCGTTCTCGGGCGGTCCCCGATGCTCAACCGGTCGACAGCAGCAGCGCGATGTCCGAGCTGACTCGCGACCTTTCCTACACCACCAGCCATAACGCGCTGTCAGCCGCTGGCGTGGCGTTTTCCGTCAAGGAGCTGGCCGGCAAGTTGCAATCGCAACTCGACGCCGCCGCGCAGATCGTCAACAACGCTGAAGTCATGATCGCCACTGAACAGGCCACTTCGCAGCTCAGCCGTGAAGCCTTGGGCGCAGCCAGCGAAGCCCATCACAGCAGCGCGGCGGGGCGCACTGAACTGGTGGACTCGATTTCGCGTATGCATCAGCTCAGCCAGCGCGCCAATGCCAGCCGTGAACTGATCGAAGCCTTGAGTCAGCGCAGCGATGACATTCAGCGCGTGACGCTGGTGATTCAGTCCATCGCCAGTCAGACCAACCTTCTTGCATTGAACGCCGCAATTGAAGCCGCCCGGGCCGGCGAGCACGGTCGTGGATTTGCAGTGGTGGCGGACGAAGTGCGCGGCCTGGCGGCTCGTACCGCGACGGCCACCGGTGAAGTGGGGGAAATGGTCGCCGACATTCAGCAACGCACGGCGCAGGTGGTGGAGCAGATCCGCCAGCTCTCCGACGATTTACACACGGGTGTCGAGCAGGTTGAGCACACCGGTCAGCACCTGGAAAACATCGCGCGACTGGCGGCCGGGGTCGAAAGCCAGGTGGGCGAAATCGCCAGGGGCGCGGAAACCAATCGCGAACAGCTCGACAGTCTGTTCGCTGCCATCGAGCAGATGCGCAGCGATCTGGCTATCAGCGACCAGCAGACTCGTCGTCTGGCCGACGCGGCCGTACAGATGGAAGGGCAGGCGGAAACCATCAGCGAACGCTTGGCCGAAGTCGGGCTGGATGACTATCACCAGCGCATCTACGACCTCGCCCGTGAAGGAGCCAGTCAGATTGCCGCGCGGTTCGAAGCTGATGTCGAGCAAGGTCGTATCAGCCTTGAAGACCTCTTCGACCGACAGTATCAGCCGATTCCGGACACCCAGCCGGCCAAGTTCCAGACCCGTTTCGACCGCTACACCGATCAGGTGCTGCCGGCCATTCAGGAGCCGTTACTGCCGCGTCACGAAGGTCTGGTGTTCGCCATCGCCTGCACACAGCACGGTTATGTGCCGACGCACAATCAGGCATTCAGCCGGCCACTGACCGGAGATGTGCAGGTCGATACCGTCAACAATCGCACCAAACGCAAATTCGCCGACCGTACCGGGATTCGCTGCGGCAGCCATCAGCAACCCGTGCTGTTGCAGACCTACACCCGCGATACCGGCGAGCTGATGCACGACCTGTCGGTGCCGATCATGGTCAAGGGCCGGCACTGGGGGGGCTTGCGTCTGGGCTACAAACCGGAGAATCCGCGCTGAGGCATTGTTGCCGGAATTGCAATTAAGCTGTGCAGCGCCGTCGCTGTTTCCTCTTGATCCAAATCATTAACATGCCTTCATAGTTAGGTTGCTAATGAATTTTGGAGGTCAGCATGCAATGCAGAGTCGATGTCGCGGTGATGATCGGCAGCGGTGTACCCGCCGGTCTGCGTGCGATGGGGCAAAGTGTCTGCTGGGTGGTATTGCTCAATGGCGAGCAGCGCGGCACCGCTTTCGCCAGTCGCGATGAAGCCGAGGAGTGCAGGGCTGCCTGGCTCGCGCAATTGGGCGCGAGATCCGGAGACAGCCTGCACTGACCGAAATCATTTGCCCCGGTGCAGGCGCACATTCAGCTCGTCGACCATTACCGCTTCCTCGCCATCGGCACGCAGCCATTCCTTGAGCAACTGCGCCTGTTGCGGGCTCCAGAATTCTGCGTCAATCAGTTTCGTATCGGGTTCCAGCGGATGGGCTTCGATGAAGTCGTCAATCGCCGTTTCCTCCGAAGGCAGCCCTAATTGGTCGAACAGGGTTGTCAGGTTGTACGCAGGCAGTTCCATGGTGTGCTCCTTGAAGGTTGGCGGGTCGATCACTCTCTTTATCTGAGGGGCTCGCTGGCCAGGAGTTCGATTCTTGATTCCAGTGAACGGGCGAGGGCGCAGGCGGCGTTGTGATTCTCCCGGAAACCTCTGACAAGGCCCGTCGACTTTTCCCTGATATGGAAAAAGCCATTGCCCGCCGGGATCACCTGAAACAACGGTTCGTGAGTGCAAGACTCGATTGTGGAAACGGTCTCGAAGGTGGGAGTGTTCAAGGCAAAGGCTGGTTCGTGAGTCACGGCAAAATGCGTCAAAGTGCACATGTGAAGTCCTTTTCATGGATTGGCCCGCATTTACAGGGTGTTGCGGGTAGTCGCGAACAGCATCGCTGCTCTAGAATCGCCAACACCTGTTGACGGCATGGCGCTATCTAAAGCAATTTTTTGCGTGCGATATGTCGGAAAAGTGCTTTTCTTGGTGAGTTTTTTCCCTAAAGTTCGTAGTCAGTTTTCTCTGGCCAGCCGTGATGCGTTTTTCTTCAACATTTGGAGAACGTCTTTGCGGGTTTCGCGAGGGGCATTCCAGTAGTCTTGTGCAACTTGCGTTGAACAAGCACTTCGTTCGCTCTGGCGTATATTCGAGTCATCGCGCAACACCTTCGGCCAGGCCGATTTTTTCTGCCGTGCGCGCTTTTCGCTTACGGCACTCTTTTCAAGTGTGGGGATGTTTCTTTGGCAGTCAGTAACCTCGATATGCATGCTTTGTTCGTGCTGGGTGATTTGCGGGCAAAGCTGGTCAAGCAGTTTCAATCGCGTTTTGTTTACATCACCGAGCAAAACGCCGAAGGCATTTACGTTGCCGAGATCGACACCGAAAGCGCATTGGTGGTCGATGACAAACCTGGCCTCAAGCTCAAGGTCGGCGATCATTTCAGCGCGTCGGTGCTGCCCAGCCGTGAAGGCGGCAAGATGGACATCCGCTTTCGCGAAATCAAAATGACCGTGTACGGTCTGGGCGATTATGCGTTCGTCACCACGGCCGACGGCCATGCCATCGTGTTCAAGGAAGGCCACAGTGCGTTCACCGTGTTCGCCGCCAACGAGCAGTTACAGGAAGGCCTGACCAAGACCCTGAAAGCCGTCACCGCCAAAGCCGCCAAGTGGCGCAAGGGCGAACTGGTGACCTTCAAGGCCAGCGAGTGAGTCGCGCCGATTTCCATTTGCAGAACCTCGACAGTGCCCGTGAAGAAGCGCGTCGGCTGTTCGTTGCAAAGGCCGAACTGAAGGGCGCGTGGCTGGGTTGGGTCGCTTCGCAAATCTACGCCTTGCAGCCTGCGGAATACGCCAGCATGGTCAGACGCGAGCTGAAGAGCCTGCAGGAAATGTCTGAAAAGTAGCCTTGTTCGTGTCATGCCCCTGAAAAAGCAGGAACCTCGTCTACAGTCAGTTGACTGAGTATTCAGAGGCTTGCGGTCTTCTGTCAGGCCATCCTGCTATTGCTGTGAACGGCACGAGGTGCAAAAGCATGAACGGATTTCGACGGTTGCTTGCCGCCGGGTTGACCACATTCGGTTTGATGACGGTGATGCCTGCGGTGAGCGCGGCACAGGCGCCGATCCACTTCGCCGATCTGAACTGGGAAAGCGGCAGCCTGATTACCGATGTCCTGCGGATCATTGTCGAGAAGGGCTATGGGCTTCCGACCGATACTTTGCCGGGCACCACCATCACGCTGGAGACCGCATTGGCCAACAATGACATTCAGGTCATCGGCGAAGAATGGGCCGGGCGCAGTCCGGTGTGGGTCAAGGCCGAGGCCGAAGGCAAGGTCGCCAGCCTGGGTGACACGGTCAAAGGCGCCACCGAGGGCTGGTGGGTGCCGGAATACGTGATCAAGGGGGACCCGGCCAAGGGCATCAAGCCACTGGCGCCGGACCTGCGCAGCGTCAGCGATCTGAAGAAGTACAAGGATGTGTTCAAGGACCCGGAATCCCCGAGCAAGGGCCGGTTCCTCAACAGCCCGATCGGCTGGACGTCGGAGGTGGTGAACAAGCAGAAGCTTACGGCCTATGGCTTGCAGGATGACTTCACCAATTTCCGCAGCGGCTCCGGTGCGGCGCTCGATGCCGAGATCAGTTCATCGATCCGTCGGGGCAAACCGGTGCTGTTCTATTACTGGTCGCCGACACCGTTGCTCGGCAAGTTCAAGCTGATCCAGCTGGAAGAGCCGCCGTTCGATGCCGAGGCGTGGAAGACCCTGACCGACGCCGATAATCCCAATCCGAAACCGACCCGTTCACTGGCCTCGAAGCTGTCGATCGGGGTGTCCACGCCGTTCCAGAAACAGTATCCGCAGATCGCCGAGTTCTTCAGCAAGGTCGACTTTCCGATTGATGACCTGAACAAGGCGCTCGCCGAGATGAGTGAAAAACATACGCCACCTCGGGATGCGGCGACAGCGTTCATGAAGGCGCATCCGGATGTGTGGCAGTCGTGGCTGCCGAAGGATGTGGCAGATAAGGTTTCAGCTGATTTGAAATAGAGGTCGTATCGATGGGCCTCATCGCGGGCGAGCCCGCTCCCACAAGTTTTTCGGTGTGCTCTGAGCTTTGAAAACACATCGATTCCTGTGGGAGCGGGCTTGCCGCGAAGCTTTTAGAAGCGGGTTTGCACAGCCAGCTCAAAGGTGCGCGGTGTGCCGAGGTAATACGCCGGCGATACATGGGCGAACTCGGCGTACACCTCATTCGTCAGGTTGCGCACCCGTCCGGTCACGGTGGTGTGCGAATCCACCTTGTAGCTGAGGAAGCTGCCAAACAACGTGTACGACGGTACGGTGATGGTGTTGGCATTATCGGCGAACACCGACGCCACGTACCGCGCATCGACCCCGCCTTGCCATTTTGGCGAGAAATCGTAGGTCAGCCACAGATTGCCGACCCGGTCCGGCACGTTGGTCGGTGTGTTGCCCTTGCGCGAAACCACCACGCCGGCGGCGTTCTTCTCGTTGAACTCATCGTATTGCGCATCGACCCAGGCGAAGTTGCCTTCGGCCAGCAACTTGTCGGTGATCCGCAACGAGCTGGCAATCTCGATGCCCTTCGAAGTCTGCTGGCCGACCGGAATACTGCTGGTCGGGTCCAGTGGATCCGTCACGGCGAAGTCCTTGCGCTCAATGGTGTAAGCGGCCACGGTCGCCGAACCGCGTCCGTTAAGGTAGTCGAACTTGCTGCCGATTTCCCATTGCTTGCCGGTCGAGACATCAAAGTCCTGGGTGCCATTGGGTTGCTCGGCGGCAGTGCTGTATTGCACGTACACATTGGCTGACGGAATGAACTGATAGGTCAGGCCGATGCGCCCGGTGACCGGATCCCAGCTGCGCTTCAGATGACGCGGGTTGCTTGCCGTTACCGTGCGATGGTTGGTCACGTCGAGGTCGATGTCGTCGTAGCGCAGACCATTGAGCAGTGAAAGCTTGTCGGTCAGTGCCAGGCGATTTTCGGCGAACAGCGCTTTGGTTGTGACTTGGTTGGTCTTGTCGCTGACGAAACCCGGCATCGTTCCAGGAATGTCATAGAAATGCCCGGGTCGGTAGTTGTTCGGGTTCACCGTGCTGGCGCCTTTGACGTTCAGCGGCGAGTTGGTGGTCTGGTTGACCTTGTACTCGAATCCGCCGGACCAGGTGGTGTCGAGGCCGAAAAGAGTGTTGTCGTGACGCAGTTCGAACTGGTTGCCGTTCTGCTCACCCTGATGGCGCACCTGATAGGCAGTGGAGCGGTTTACTGCGCTGTTGTCGGCGTTGTATTGATAGGTTTCCAGGTTGCGGTAATCGCGTTGGCTGTCCAGGTGATAGAGGGTGTTGCGCAGGGTGGTGCTGTCGTTGATCCGGTAATCGATGATCGAGCGCACCCAGATTGTCCGTTGCTCGTAGCGGCCGTCCTCGACGTTGTAGTTGTTGAAGCGGTTGTGCTTGTCGATCTTCAACTCACCAGCCTTTGGGTTGAGCACCGGCGTACCCCAGTATGGGCTGTCTTCGTGTTCGTCCTGATATTCCAGGGCCAGAGTATGCGACAGGTTTGGCGTCAGGTCGCTGAGCAGCGAGAACGCCACGCTCCAGGCATCGCGTTCCTGGCGGTCGATGTAGCCGTTGCTGGTGTTGTGGCTGACGTCGAGGCGCGCGTAGTGCTGCACGTCGGCACCGGGGTTGGTCAGCGCGTGATTGAGGCCGAATGCGGTTTCGGTGGTGTCGTAGGTGCCATAACTGACTCGGCCATCGATGGCTTGCTCGTCGCGGGTGGCCAGTTTGGTCACGTAGTTCAGCGAGCCACCGACCGAGCCGGCGCCGTTGATCAGTGACGACGGGCCGCCCACCAGTTCCACCCGGTCATAAATCCACGAATCCACGGGACGCGCCAGTCCGCCGGAGACGTTTACGCCGTTAAACATCTGGGTGATCTGGCTGCTGGTAAAACCGCGATAGGAGACGAACCCGCCAAAGCCCGGCGGCGCACTGGCGTTCACTCCCGGCAAGGTGTTGGCCGCGTCCTGAAAGTTTTGCGAACCGTGACGTTCGATGTCATTGCGGTTGGCAATCGCCACTGAGGCCGGAGTGTCGCGCACGCTGAGGCCGAGGCGCGAGGCCATGCCGCTGGACTGGTCGAGGCTCAGGCCAGGCTCGGCGCCGGATTCGCCGTCAATGGTGATCGGCGCCAGATCCACGGTGGATTGCGCCCAGACGTTGACGGACAGGCAGCCGCAGAGGCTCGCCAGCAAGGTAAGTTGTTTCATCGATTGCATCCTGAATGCTTGTTCTCGGAGTCAGCGCACAGGCGAACGCCGCGCGTTGGCGCAGTGGGCTGACAGATCAAAAAGGCAAGGGCATTCAGGCGAGCGGCGGGGCGCGGGGATTGGCCGAAGGCCAGATGAAGCGGGCAGGGAGGTCAGTGCTGACGATGACCGGCAGCGGCGGGCTATGTTGTTCCGGCAGGATCGCCAGGGTCAGGCTGGAGTTGAACGCCGGGCCCATGCCGCCGGTGGAGCACAGCGGGCAGCCGAAGGCTTTTGCCAGGGTCGGCAGTTTTTCTTCGGCGGGATTTGAGGCCAGCGGCGCCTGGGTGCTCGGATCGACGGCGCAGAACTGGCCACCGATACCGTTGAGCTGCATGCCGACCATTTGTCCGTGACCGATGCTGCAGGCGAACACGTTGAACAGGACGCAGCAATAGAGCATCCAGGCCAGCAGTGAACGATCGGTACGGGTGAATTTCATGGGGCGGCACTTTACCGCACCGCCGACCGGTCGTGCACATGGAAAAATGCCGACTAGGATGTTTTGTTCAAATCCCTTTAAAGGATTCTCGACCATGACCTTTGTGTTGGCTCAATGGCTGGTGACGATATTTGCGGTGATCAGCCTGATGCATGTGTATTGGGCGATGGGTGGGCAATGGGCAGCCGTGGCGGTGGTGCCGCAGGTCCCGGTGGACAACGGCGGGCTGACACTCAGGCCGGCGTTCAAGCCGTCAGGTTGGATCACGCTGGTGGTGGCAGCAGCCCTGCTACTGATTGCCGCACTGGTGTGCATGCGAGTGGGATGGTGGCTGCCCGCCGTGCATCACTGGGCGCTGCAATGGGTGATCAGCGCGATTGCGCTGCTGATGTTTGCGCGGGCGATTGGCGATTCGGAACTGGTGGGTTTTTTCAAGGAAGTGAAGGGGTCGCGGTTCGCCCGGCTCGACACTTGGGTTTACTCGCCGCTGTGTCTGATATTGGGAGCCGGGCTGTTGGCTGTTGCCTGGATTTAACTGCCGGTTTCAGTGCGCCGGCTGCTGACCTCGGCCGGCACATCATCCCCGGCCATGCGCTTGCGGAACAGCGCCGCCCGCGCCAGCAGCAAGGTAGTCACCGGCACGGTAATCGACAGCAGAATCGGAATCAGCCATGCGTGCAGCACCGGCCCGGACTTGAGCGCTGAAAAACAGATGATCGAGGCCAGCGCCACGCACCACGCACCGAGGGTCGAGGCCAGCGCCGGTGGGTGCATGCGCTGGAAATAATCTTTCATCCGCAACAGGCCGGTCGCACCGATCAGGGCGAAAATACCGCTGAGCACCAAAAGGATCGCCACCGGGATTTCCACCCAGAGAGACAGTTCAGCGTTCATTCGATCACCTCGCCACGCAGGAGGAATTTCGCCAGGGCAAACGAGCCGACGAAGCCGAACAGCGCGATCAGCAGCGCCGCTTCGAAGTAGGTGTCACTGGCATAACGAATCCCCAGGGTCAGCATCATCAGCATGGCGACGATGTACAGGTAATCCAGCGCCAGTACCCGGTCCTGCGCCGACGGGCCTTTGAACAGGCGCACCAGCGTAAGGACCATGGCCAGGGAAAACAGGAACAGCGTCAGCAGAATCGCGTTCGACAGCAGCGGGCTCATTCGAAAATCTCCATCAACGGCCGCTCGTAAGTGATCTTGAAGTGCTGGATGAACTGCGCCTCGTCATCCAGATCCCACACGTGCAGCAACAGAATGCTGCGATCCAGCGCCAGCTCCGACCACACCGTGCCGGGCACGACCGTACAGATCATCGACAGCGCCGCCAGACCGTTGGCATCGCGCAGGTCCAGCGGCACCTTGATGAAGCGTGAACGAAGCGGCCGACGACCGGCGTTGAGTACGCCCCAGGCCACCTGCAGGTTCGAGACGATCACGTCACGCCCGACCAGCAGAAACAATCGCAGGATCGTGCCCGGGCGGCGGATGTGAATCCGCTGCGGGCGCAGTTTGCGCATCATCAGCGGGGCGCAGAAACCCAGTACTGCACCGAGTAACAGGTTGCCCGGGCTGACCGACAGGTTCAGCACCAGCCACAGCAACCACAGCGCAAGCGACAACCACGGCGCAGGAAACAGACGCTTCATGGTTGCACCTCCAGCAGCGCAGCCTTGGCTTCCGGGCTCGGTACGGCACGGGTGCCGAGCACCGCCATCACGTATTGCTGCGGGTTGTTCAGAGCCTCGGCCGCTGCCTGGGTGTAACGCAGCAGCGGTTCAGCCTTGAAGGTCAGGGCGATGCTCAGGCCGAGCAGCAGGAAAATCGGCGTGCATTCCAGTTTGCGCAGTACGGGCGACGGGCGCTCTTCAGGCGACCAGAAGCGCTGGATCCCCAGGCGCGAGAACGCCATCAACGAGCCGAGCCCGGTAAGGATCAGCAGGGCCAGTAACGCCCAGGCAGCATTCGAGATCGGTTCGCCGGTGCCCAGGCCCAGCGGGTTGAGCAGGGCGCCGATCAGGCTCAGCTTGCCGATGAACCCGGACAGCGGCGGCATGCCGATGATCAGCAGCGCGCAGGCAATGAAGCTCAGACCGAGGAAAGCCATGGTCCACGGAATCACCTGACCAACCAGCGCTTTCTGATCGTCGTCGAGGTTGATGCCCTTGACCGGTCGTTGCCACTCTTGCGGACGCGGCAGCAGTTCGTTCTCGTCTTCCAGCGGCACTTCGATGGCGGTGCGCGAACGCTCGATCAACTCCGCCAGCAGAAACAGTGCGCTCAACGCCAGGGTCGAGCTGACCAGATAAAACAGCGCCGCACCGATCAGGTTCGGCTGGGCGAACCCCACGGCAGACAGCAGAATTCCCGCCGACACCAGAATGCTCAGGCTGGCCATGCGTTCCAGGCGCTGCGCGGCGATGATCGCCACACCTGCGCCGGCCATGGTGGCCATGCCGCCGTAGATCAGCCAGTCGCCGCCGAAATACGCCGAAGCGCCTGCCTGGCCGGAGAACAACAGCGTCCACAGACGCAGCAGGGTGTAGACGCCGACCTTGGTCATGATCGCGAACATCGCCGCTACCGGCGCACTGGCCGACGAGTAGGCCGGCACCAGCCAGAAGTTCAGCGGCCACATGCCGGCCTTGGCCAGGAACGCCACGGCCAGAATCCCTGCGCCAGCGTGCAGCAGGCCTCGGTCGGCTTCCGGCACCAGCGGGATCTTCAGGGCCAGATCCGCCATGTTCAGCGTGCCGGTCACTCCGTAGATCAATGCCGCGCCGATCAAAAACAGCGACGAGGCCAGCAGGTTGATCGAAATGTAATGCAGCCCCGACGACACTCGTGCCCGGCCCGAGCCGTGAAGCAACAGGCCGTAGGATGCGGCGAGCAGCACCTCGAAGAATACGAACAGGTTGAACAGGTCCGCCGTCAGGAATGCGCCGTAAAGTCCCATCAACTGAATCTGGAACAAGGCGTGGAAGCTCGACCCGGCGCCGTCCCAGCGGGCCATGGCGAACAGCAGGGCGCTGACGCCAATGATTCCGGTCAGCACCAGCATCAATGCCGACAGACGATCGACCACCAGCACGATGCCGAACGGCACCTGCCAGTTGCCCGGCAGATAAACCCCAATCGAACCGGGAACGCCGGTGGTCTGGGTCCATTGCAGCAGCATTACCGAGATGCCGAGGCCGAGGAGGCTGGAGAACAGGTTGATTTTCGCCTTCAGCGGACGGTGCTTCTCGCCGAGCATCAGCATGATGGCGGCGGTCAGCAGCGGCAGCAGGATCGGTGCGGCGATCAGGTGAGTCATCGCCGTCATTCCTTGGGCTCCCTTCCATCAACGTGGTCGGTACCGGTCAGGCCTCGTGAGGCGAGCAACACCACCAGGAACAATGCGGTCATGGCGAAGCTGATGACGATGGCCGTCAGCACCAGCGCCTGGGGCAGCGGGTCGGTGTAGTTGAGCAGGTCCTGCGGCACGCCGTCCTTGATGATCGGCTCCTTGCCGATGAACAGGCTGCCCATGCTGAAGATGAACAGGTTGACGCCGTAGGACAGCAGGCACAGGCCCATCACCACCTGGAACGTCCGTGGCCGCAGGATCAGCCAGACCCCGGAGGCGGCGAGCACGCCGATGGCGATTGCGATGACTTCTTCCATCAGACGGCTCCTTTGGCGGCAGCGGTTTTGTGGCCCCGGACCGATTGGTGGGCGAGGGCGGTGAGGATCAGCAAGGTCGAGCCGACCACCACGGCGTAGACGCCGATATCGAAGAACAGCGCGCTGGCGATATGGATGTCACCCAGCAGCGGCAGGCTGAAATGCCAGGTGTGGGTGGTCAGGAACGGATACCCGACCGCCATCGCCCCAAGCCCGGTGACGGTGGCGAACAGCAGGCCGGTGCCCATCCAGCGCAGTGGGCGCAGGCTCATTTGCGCCTCGACCCACTGGGTGCCGGCGACCATGTATTGCAGGATGAACGCCACCGACATCACCAGACCGGCGAGGAAACCGCCGCCCGGCTGGTTATGCCCGCGCATGAACAGGTAGAACGACACCACCAGCGCAATCGGCAGCAGCAGGCGCACCAGCACCGCCGGCACCATCATGAAGCCGAGCGCGGTGTCGCTGGCCGAGCGCGGGTTGACCAGGTCGGTGACCACATCGGGGGCGAGCAAGCGTTGCTGGGCCGGCAGTTGCAGGCTTTCTTTCGGTGGGCGGAAACGCCGCAGCAGGGCGAACACGGTCAGCGCCACGGCGGCGAGCACCGTGATTTCGCCTAAGGTGTCGAAACCACGGAAATCCACCAGCATCACGTTGACCACGTTACTGCCACCACCCTCAGGCAGGGCGCGACTCAGGTAGAACGAGGAAATGTCGTTCGGCGTCTGCCGGGTCAGCATGGCGTAGGACAGCAGCGCCATGCCGCCGCCGACGGCAATCGACAGCAGCAGGTCGCGCAGACGGCGTACCCGCGCCTTGCGCAGGCTGCTTGGCAGCGGCGAAACCTCTTCGATCCGCCGTGGCAGCCAGCGCAGGCCGAGCAGGATCAGGACCGTGGTCACCACTTCGACCACCAGCTGCGTCAGGGCCAGATCCGGCGCCGAGAACCAGACGAACGTCACGCAGGTCATCAGCCCGCAGACGCTGACCATGGTCAGGGCGGCAAGACGGTGATACTTGGCCTGCCATGCTGCGCCGAGGGCGCAGGCGATTGCCAGCAGCCACAGGGTCACGAACACGATCGAACCGGGGATCTTCGGCCGGTCGCCCCAGCTCAGGCTGCTGTGCAGCATCGGGATCAGGCCGGCCAGCACTGCCGCCAGCACCATCAGGAACAATTGCGCTTGAAGGCGCTTGGTGCCGATTCGCCGCTCCAGGCGTCGAGCCAGGCGCATCATCACCACCAGACTGCGTTCGAACATTCGCTTGCCGTTGAGGCGGCCCGCCAGCGGCGGATACTTGAAGCGGCCGCGCTTGAGCTGGTTGCGCAGCAGCAGATACAGCACGATGCCGCCGGACATGGCGATCAGGCTCATGATCATCGGTGCATTGAGGCCGTGCCAGATCGCCAGGCTGTATTCCGGCAGCACGCCGCCCACCACCGGCAACGCGGCAGCGGCCAGCAACGGGCCGACCACCTGGGCCGGGAAAATCCCCACCAGCAGGCAGGTGAACACCAGCAGTTCCACCGGCGCACGCATCCAGCGCGGCGGTTCATGCGGGGTGTGCGGCAGGTCGGTGGCGGTCGGGCCGAAGAACACATCAACGGTGAATCTCAGCGAGTAGGCAACGCTGAACATACCGGCAATGGTCGCGACGATCGGCAGGCTGGTTTCAACCCACGCGGTGGCGTTGATGAACACGGTTTCGGCGAAGAACATCTCTTTCGACAGAAAACCGTTGAGCAGCGGCACGCCGGCCATCGACGCACTCGCGACCATTGCCAGGGTGGCGGTGAATGGAATGAGTTTGAACAGGCCATTGAGCTTGCGGATATCGCGGGTGCCGCTTTCGTGGTCGATGATCCCGGCGGCCATGAACAGCGAGGCCTTGAAGGTCGCGTGGTTGAGAATGTGGAACACCGCCGCCACAGCAGCGAGCGGACTGTTCAGGCCCAGCAGCAGCGTGATCAGACCGAGGTGGCTGATGGTCGAGTAGGCCAGCAGCCCTTTAAGGTCGTTCTGGAACATCGCGCAGTACGCGCCGAGCAACAGCGTAGCGGCGCCGGCGCCGCTGACGATGTAGAACCATTCTTCGCTGCCGGACAGCGACGGCCACAGCCGGGCCAGCAGGAAAACCCCGGCCTTGACCATGGTCGCCGAGTGCAGGTACGCCGAAACCGGTGTGGGCGCCGCCATGGCGTGGGGCAGCCAGAAGTGGAAGGGGAACTGGGCGCTTTTGCTGAGGGCGCCGATAAGAATGAGGGGAAGCAGGATGGGGTAGAGGGCATGTGCACGAATCAGGTCGCCGGCGGCCAGGACCTTGTCCAGGTCATAGCTGCCGACCACATGGCCGAGGATCATGACCCCCGCCAGCAGGCACAATCCTCCGGCACCGGTGACCATCAACGCCATATACGCCCCACGGCGCGCGTCGTGGCGGTGGTGCCAATAGCCGATCAACAGGAACGAGAAAAGGCTGGTCAGCTCCCAGAAGAACACGATCTGGATCAGGTTGCCGGAGATCACCAGCCCGAGCATGGCGCCCATGAACGCCAGAAAAAACGCGAAGAAACGCGGCACCGGATCATCCGGCGACATGTAATAACGGGCATATAAGGAAACGAGGGTGCCGATGCCCAGCACCAGCATCGAGAACAGCCAGGCGAAGCCGTCCATGCGCAGAACGAAGTTCAGGCCCAGGCTGGGCAGCCACGTGAACTCCTCGCGGATCACGCCGCCGTGGGCGATCTGCGGATACAGCATCGCGACCGAGAAAGTCCCGATCAGTGCGACCAGGCCTGCCAGCAGAGATTCGGCGTTACGTGCGTTGTGCCGCAGCACGGCTGCCAGACAGCTGCCCAGAAAAGGCAGAAGCAGTAGAACTATCAGGGACATAGGCTTCTAATCTGCGGAAGTTTGTGAAGCATCATACGTGCCAGCTCCCGGATCGCCAAACGCGAGGATGTCTCTGAATCCTACAAAGTAGCCGTAAAACCCCCGTTTAGCCTTCGGTCTTGTGTTCCAATTCTTCCGTGACCGTTTGTGTCTCTTTGCCTTTGGTCTTCAATTCACTGACGATTACTGCCGTCACGATCAGTCCCGCACCCACCAATGCAATCGCTGGGAGGCGCTCTCCCGCAATGCGTCCAACGATCCCGGCCCACACTGGCTCACCGGCATAGATCAAGGTCGCGCGGGTCGGCGAAACGCTTTTCTGCGCCCAGTTCATCGCCACTTGAATCGCCGCACTCATCGCGCCGAGGCCCAGGGCGGTGCTCAACAACAACCACGAGAAGTCCGGAATCGCCTCGCCGGTCGGCACCACCATCAAAAACGACAGCACCGAAGTCGTCGCCAGTTGCACCACGGTTACCCGGCGCACATCGACCTGCCCCGCATAGTTGCTGATCAGGATGATTTCGGCCGCTATCGCGATGGCGCTGATCAGCGTGGCGATTTCACCGGGGCTGAAATTCAGCGAAGCCCCGGATGGCCCGGAAAGCAGCATCAGCCCGGTAAACGCCAGCATGATGCCGATGCTCGGCATCAAACCCGGGCGCCGACCGAGCACCAGCCATTGCAGCAGTGGCACGAACGGCACGTACAGCGCGGTGATGAACGCCGACTGACTGCTTGGGATACTCTGCAACCCAACGGTCTGCAAGCCATAACCGAGCAGGATCGCTACGCCGATAAAGGCGCCAGCCCTGAGTTCGAACAGGGTCAGTTCACGTAGGTGTTTCCAGGAGAACAGCGCCACGATGATCGCGGCGGCGGCAAAGCGCAGGCCGACGAAAAACATCGGGCCGCTGACGGTCATCGCGTGCTGCACCAGCAGGAAGGTGCCGCCCCAAAGCATGGTGATCAGCACCAGCACGCACTCGGCTTTGCTGAACCGGGAAAACCGCAGGGGAGATTGAGAAGGATTGGCTGACGTCATGACCTTGCGCACTTTTAAGGAGGAGACGCACAATGCGCCAAATGTTGCGCAGTATACTGCCCAGCCCCAGTCAGTGAGCAATATAGTGCACAGAGATTCCGTACAGCGGGCTTCGGTCCTGCAACACGTCAGCCAGAATGTCCGGCGCCTGCGCCATGCCGCCGGCATGAGCCAGACGGCTCTCGCGGAAAAGTCCGGCGTCAGTCGGCGGATGCTGGTGGCCATCGAGGCCGGTGAAAAAAATGTCAGCCTGACCACCCTCGACCGCGTCGCCGAAGCCCTTGAAGTGGCCTTCAGCGATCTGATCCAGGCCCCGGACAATCGTGATCCCGGCCGTATCAACGAACTGGCCTGGGTCGGAAGCATCCCCGGCAGCAAAGCCGTTTTACTGTCCAAGGCCAATGCCACTCGCGCGGTGGAGCAGTGGGAGTGGTGCCTGCAACCGGGCGAGGTCTATCCCTCGCAGCCGGACGCCGAAGGCTGGAGCGAGCAGATTTTCGTATTCGAGGGCTGCCTGACTCTGATGCTCGGCGACCAGCCACAGCACATTGCCGCCGGGGAGTTCTACATGTTCGCCAGTAATCAGCCGCACGCCTATCGCAATGATGGGGAAGTGGCGGCGCGTTTCGTGCGTAATGTGGTGATCTGACAGTCGCAACGGAATGAAACACGCTGCAAGTCGCATCGCATGATAAAAAAATGGCGTCCGTCTAGACGCCTTCGCGGCGTCTGAATGACACTGGCCCGAGCACATCCTCAGTTGCGAGAACGGCATGACTCAAACCGATACGACCGCCATCCGTCACGCCGACATCCTGATTGTCGGCGGCGGCCTCAGCGGCACGATGCTGGCAGTGCAATTGCTGCGTTTGCCGGGGCGCAGAAAGATTCTGGTGATCGAGCCCCGGGCTGAACTGGGTCGGGGCGAAGCGTATAGCTCGGTGGAACTTGGCCACACGCTCAATGGCAACGCCGCGCGGATGAGCGTTGACCCGGACAATGCCGATGACTTGACCCAATGGCTTACTGATCACATTGCCGGTGGCGGTTGGCCGGAGTCGGATCAGCAACATGTTCCGGTCAGCGAACTGTTTCCGCCACGGGGGCTGTTCGGCGTGTATGTGCAGCAGCGTCTGACTGAAGCGCAGCAGGTGGGCGCGCAACACGGCTCGACGGTCGAGCATGTACGGGCCGAAGTGGTCGATTTGCAGGACTGCGGCGATTCCGTGCAGCTCACCTTGAGTGACGGCCAGCAACTTCAAGGCGCTTTCGCAGTGCTGGCGACCGGGATGTTCCCGGCGGCGCGTACCCCGCAAAAACAATCCAGCGGCCTCAACGCGGCGGCGCTCGATCCGTGGGATGTCGCGGCCATGCGCCAGCTCGATCCGCACTCGACGGTGCTGATCATCGGTTCGGGCCTGACCATGGTCGATGCCGTGGTGTCGCTGGAGCAGGCCGGGCATCGCGGGCCGATCGAGGTGTTTTCCCGGCACGGGCTGCTGCCCCATGTGCGTCGGCAACCGCCCGTGTGGGTGGACTTCCTCGCCGAGGATCACAGCATCCGCACGCCACGCCAGTTGTTGCGCGAATTGCGCCGGCATTGTCGCGACGCCATTGCACAAGGCATCGACTGGCAGGCGCCGCTGGACACCGTGCGTGCGCACATCGGTCGGTTGTGGAGCCAGGCCAGCGATGTTCAGCGCCGGCAGTTCGTGCGGCATGTGCGGCCGTGGTGGGAAAGTCATCACCATCGTTCGCCGCCGCTGAGTGCGGAACTGGTCGAGCGTCTGCACCAGGAAGGACGATTGCGCATTCATGCGGCGTCTTTCAAGGGGCTTGAGCCGGTATCGGGCGACGGCGTGGGTATCCGCATTCGCCCTCGCGGTGAGGCTGAAACCCGCGTGGTGCAGGGTGCGGCGTTGATCAACTCAAGCGGCATCGAATACGACTGGCGCCGTGTCGCGCGACCTTTGCCGCAGCAGTTGCTGGCGCGCGGTCTGGTTCGTCCGGGGCCGCTGGCGCTGGGCATCGCAGCCGCGGTGAACGGCGCTGTGCTGGATGCCGATGGCCGGGTTTCGCCCCGCCTGTTCGCCATGGGCCCGCCGTTGCGTGGCATGTGGTGGGAGAGCACCGCCGTCACGGATGTGGCGTCGCAGGCCAAGGCACTGGCCGCGCGACTGGTGCGCTGACGCAAAATGCAAGAAACCCCGCTTCGGCGGGGTTTCCTGTTTCTGGCAGCTCAAACCGATCACTTAGTAGCGCTGATATTTGGAACCGAATTCCGGGCGGTTTTCCGCGACGTACAGTTTGGTCGGTTCGGCGTTCTGTTGCAGTTTGAGACTGCCTTGGTGTTCGGCATCGACGCTGACGGTGTCGACGTTCAGGGTGCCGGACTGGCCGATGGTTGCAGCCGCGACAACTGGAGTGCTGGCGTGTGGGGCAGCGATGGCGGAGGTGGCGCCAATCAGGGAAACAATGAAGCCGAGTGCGATGATGTCTTTCATGATGTTGCTCCAGAGAGTGGGGAGAAGATGGGGCCCACTGTAGTGCTGGAGGGTTTTGATGTGAAAACACCCTTGCGCATAGTTGTTATCGAAGGTGTTGATGCGCGATCAGCGCGGTAGGGTATTGCTCAGCCAGCGCTGGCGCAGCTTCTCCAGACGGCCGTCGGCCCGCAATGTATCCAGCGCCTGCTGCCAGCGGGCGACCTGTTTCGGATCGGTCTGCGGCGAAAAGGCAATGTAGGTGTTCTGTTTCATCAACGGGATCTGGTACTGCAAGCGTCCCGGCTCCATGCCTTGTTCGCGGGCGAGGGCGGCTTTGGACCAGGTATCGGAGACCACGAAATCGGTACGCCCCAGGCTGAACAGCCGCATCATCTGCTCCGGGGTTTCCACGCCGTAGAGGTTGTTCAGGTCTTGCCCTTGCAGGTAGCTGTAGACCAGCCATTTGCGCGGCACGGTGATCCGGCCCAGATGATCGGCTTCACGCAGGCTGTGCACGGGAGGCTGGAGATTGTCGCGGGCGTACAGCGCGGTTTCGACTTCGATCAGCGGCCCGACCCATTGATAGCGATCGTCGCGTTCGTCGGTACGCAGCACGGTGAATACGCCGGTGTCGGGGGTATCGCTGGCCATGCGCAGGGCGCGCAGCAGCGGGACTTGTTGCAGATGGATGCGGTCGCCGGTCTGGGTCGCCAGGGCCTGCACCACGTCCACACCGAATCCTGCGAGCTGATTGCCTTGCATGAAATGCAGGGGCGGGTGGTTGTCGGTGAGCAGTTGCAAATCCGCCGCGTTGGCCGTCAGGGCCAGCATGGACAGCAGACAGGCGGCAAAACGTTTCATGGATCGTCCCTGAACAAATCAATCGCGCAGCTTAGTACGAGCCATGGCGGCTGTCGTCGGGAAACAGCGGGGCTTTTGTGTCAGAGAACAAGGCTTATCGGTAGTGATCGCTGCGGGGGCAGAGCGCCCCCGGCAGGAATCGACAACGGCGGGTACAAACGATCAGTAACGCTGGTACTTGGAACCGAACTCGGGACGGTTCTCGGCGACCAGCACGCTGCGGGCCGAACGCTCGCGCAGTTCCTGCAAGCGATCTGCACCACCCTCGGCGACGCGCTCACGCAGCTCCTGCAAACGGTCCGCACCGCCTTCAGCCACGCGCTCACGCAGTTCCTGCAAGCGATCCGCGCCACCTTCGGCAACGCGATCCTTCTGCAGGTTTTCCGAGCCGTATTCGGCGACCAGCGGCTGGGAGCTGGCGGATGCCAGGTCGGCCAGGGCCAGGCCACCGAGCAGGCTGAGTGCGAGTACCAGGGATTTCGAGGACTTGAACATGGTGTTTCTCCTTGCGTTTGATGATGAGTGAGCCAGTGCTTTCTGGTGGATTCATTCAAACGCGAGGGTGTATCGCTGATATGTGGTGATGCGGCGCGAAAACACGGGTTACGTATCTGCGCGGCGAATTTATACAGAGCGATACAAATCCATCAGGATTCGGCGAGCATCTCCACGGCGAAGGAGAACACATAACCCTCGTTGCGCACGGTCTTGATGTAAGTCGGCTCGCGGGAGTCGTCCAGCAGACGCTGACGCAGGCGACTGACCAGCAAATCAATCGAGCGGTCGAACAGGTCGGCATCGCGACCCTGGGTCAAATTCAGCAACTGATCGCGGCTGAGCACCCGTTGCGGATGATCGAGAAACACCCGGAGCAAGCGATATTCGGCGCCGCTGAGGGCAACCATGGTGTCGTCTTCATCGAGCAGGTGGCGGGCGGTGGTGTCCAGGCGCCAGCGGCCGAACGCGAGCAGGCGCCCGGTTTCGCTGATCAGCAGATTGGGCGGCAGCATTCGTGTACGGCGCAGCACGGCGTTGATCCGCGCCAGCAGTTCGCGGGCGGCGAAGGGTTTGGTCAGGTAATCGTCAGCACCCATTTCCAGGCCGAGGATGCGGTCGGTCTGGTCGTCGCGGGCGGTGAGCATCAGGATCGGGATCGCCTTGTGCTTGCCGGCGCGCAATTCGCGGCACAGCACCAGCCCGTCATCGCCGGGGAGCATGATGTCGAGCACGATCAGGTCGACCGTGTTGGCTTCCAGAAAGCTGCGCATCTGGCGGCCATCGGCGACCACGGTGCTGCGCAGGCCGTTTTTTGTCAGGTAATTGCCGACCAGTTCGCGGATCTCGCGGTCATCGTCGACAATCAGGATGTGGTTGATGTGATCCATGGTTCACACTCTTTTTGTGGGAGCGAGCTTGCTCGCGAGAGCGGTCTGTCAGTCAACAATAATGCTGAATGCGCTGGCCCCTTCGCGAGCAAGCACGCTCCCACAGTGTTATGGGGTGCCCTGAAGAACGGGTTTTCAGGGCTTATGCATTGAGGGTCAGGACACCACGCGGTAGCACGGCACATACGCCGCGCCGCCCGGCAGTTTCATCCGGTGCTGGGCGACGAAGGCTTTGAGCAGCAGATCGAGGGGCTGCATGATCGCGGCGTCACCACGGATCTGGTACGGCCCGTGTTCCTCGATCAGGCGGATGCCCTTGTCCTTGACGTTGCCGGCCACGATCCCGGAGAACGCGCGGCGCAGGTTGGCCGCCAGTTCATGGGGTGGCTGGTCGCGGTGCAGCTTGAGGTTGGCCATGTTTTCGTGGGTCGGATCGAACGGGCGCTGGAAGCCTTCGTCGATCTTCAGCAGCCAGTTGAAGTGGAACGCGTCGGCGCGTTCGCGGCGGAATTGCTTCACGGCCTTGAGGCCCGCTGTCATCTGCCGCGCCACTTCGGCCGGGTCGTCGATGATGATTTCGTAGTGCTTTTTCGCTGCTTCGCCGAGGGTGGCTGTGACGAAAGCGTCGAGTTGTTCCAGGTACGGCGCGGCATGTTTCGGCCCGGTCAGGATCACCGGGAACGGCAGACCGGCGTTGTCTGGGTGCATCAGAATGCCCAGCAGGTACAGGAACTCTTCGGCGGTGCCGGCGCCGCCCGGAAAGATGATGATGCCGTGTCCGACACGGACGAAGGCCTCCAGGCGCTTTTCGATGTCCGGCAGGATCACCAGCTCGTTGACGATCGGGTTCGGCGCTTCGGCGGCGATGATGCCTGGCTCGGTCAGACCGAGGTAACGGCCACCGTGAATCCGCTGCTTGGCGTGGGCGATGGTCGCGCCTTTCATCGGGCCTTTCATCACGCCAGGGCCGCAGCCGGTGCAGATGTCGAGACTGCGCAGGCCCAGTTCGTGGCCGACTTTCTTGGTGTATTTGTATTCTTCGGTGTTGATCGAGTGGCCGCCCCAGCACACCACAATTTTCGGCTCGACGCCCGGACGCAGGGTGCGCGCGTTGCGCAGCAGGTGGAAGACGTAGTCGCTGATGCCCTGGGAGGTGCTGAGGTCGATGCTCAGGGCATCGAGTTCGTTTTCGGTGTAGACGATGTCGCGCAGGGCGCTGAACAGCATTTCCCGGGTGCTGGCGATCATTTCGCCGTCGACGAAGGCGTCAGCCGGGGCGTTCAGCAGTTCCAGGCGCACACCGCGATCCTGCTGGTGGATGCGGATTTCGAAGTCTTTGTAGGCTTCAAGAATGGTTTTTGCGTTGTCGACATGGGCGCCAGTATTGAGGATTGCCAGGGCGCACTGGCGAAAGAGGGTGTAGGTGCTGCCGGTTCCGGCCTGGCTCAGTTGCTGGACTTCACGTTGGGAAAGGGTTTCGAGACTGCCTTTCGGGCTGACCGAGGCATTGATTACGTGTCGTTGGGTCATGCAGTGATCCTTAAAACGATGTCATTGCCGGCATGGCCAATGGCATCCGAATAGTGTGTATCCATGAATGAAGATGGCACGATCTGCGTGGTATCGCCATGTCCCCGTTGGACGTAGAAAAGATGAAAAGGCGCTCCAGCATAGCTAAATCCGCCTCAGAGGCGATAATGCGCAGCCTCTTTTTAACTCAAGCCATGGAAGCCTGTCGCGATGTTCGAGATTCAACCGATCGATGCCATCACTTATCGCCAGCAGACCCGGCGCAGCACGCTGATCATCGCGGTGCTGTTTCTGGTGCTGGCGATGGTGTTTTCGACTGTGGCGGTGGCGCTGTTCGGCGAGCCGGGCGGGGATAACCTGCGGTTCAATGTTGGCGGGGTGTTTGGCGCATTTTTGCTGACGGCGGCGTTGCTGCGCGGGCGTTTCTGGAACCAGACCTGGATGGCTCCGGCGGTGTACGGCTGGCGGCTCAAGCGCAGCCTGATGAGCGTCACCAACGTCATGCATCAGGTGATGGCTGCGGTGGAGAAGGGTGATCCGGTGGCGATGAAGGTGCTGCGGTTTTATCACCTGGGCCTGACCCAGATGCATGAACTGGACGGCAATTCCAGCGATCACGCGCAATTGGACCGGGAAGTCGAAACGCACAAGTCGCGGATGGAGGCGCTCGGTCTGGACACCGATCAGAAGCGCCTCGATCCGGCCTGGCTGGAAACCTTAAAAGCGCGTTAAAACGGAATGCGCGCGGCGCGCCGCAGTTTCCAACGGCGGATCAGGCGCCCGTAGACCAGCAGGTTGACCACCAGCACCACGCTGCCCAGCACCAGCTGAATCTGTGGCGTCAACCCGGTCGGGTAGATGATCGGCCAGACGTAATGTTCGATGAACCCGCCGGCGTATTCGGTCTGCCCGGCAGCGTGACGCATCAGATTTTCCCAATAGGTCAGCGGACAGGTCAGGTGCAACACCTCGACCGCCACGCCCCAGGCCGCCGCTGGCAAATGCAGCCAGATCAGTCTTGGCCACTTGAGCACCAGCAGTCCGCCGAACAGCACGAACAGAATGAACAGCAAATGAAACAGCACCAGCCCGTCGGCGGCTATTCGATACAGCATGTCGTCTCCCTGACGCGTGTGTGAATGGTCGCCATGTTACGCCGGTAAACGACTGACCGAAGGAAGGATTTGCGCCAACTGCGCAAGATTGTTCAAGCCACCAACGGGCATTTGCTGGCAGAGTCCGGGGCCTTGTCTCACGGTTGAAGCGTGTTATGTCTGACTCATCAATGCCGCGCAGTGCCTTTCTTCGCGGAGCCGCGGCGATCATGCCGTTATCGCTGGCCACCGCACCCTGGGGGCTGCTGGCCGGCTCCATGGCGATTGAAGCCAACCTCACGCCGCTGCAAGGGCAGGGCCTGTCGAGCATCGTGTTCGCCGGTGCTGCGCAACTGGTGGCGATCGGCATGCTCAAGGGCGGCGCGGGGATTTTCTCGATCCTGCTGACCACGCTGCTGCTGACTTCGCAACATTTGCTTTACGGCATGAGTATGCGCCATGTGATTTCGCCGTTGCCGGGTCGCTGGCGCATCGGCCTGGGCTTTTTGCTCACCGATGAACTGTTCGCCCTGACCAGTCAACACGACCGCCAGCAGTTCAACCGCTGGTACGCCCTGGGCGTCGGCCTGACGTTCTACATCGCCTGGAATCTCTTCACCCTGGCCGGCATCGTGCTCGGCAGCAGTATTCCGGGACTGGAACACCTGGGGCTGGACTTCTCGATTGCCGCCACCTTCATCGCCCTGATCACCCCGGTGGTGCGCAATGTGCCGACGGTGGTCTGCGTGGCGGTGTCATTGTTCTGCTCGGTTTTGTTCAGTTACTGGCAATGGGGTTCGGCGCTGGTGTTGTCGGGGCTGGCCGGCATGACCGCCGGGTTTATCTGCAACAAGCTGTATCGGGAGCGCACATGATGGTCTGGGCAGTGATTATCGGCATGGGGATTCTGGTGTTCCTCAACCGCTACGTGTTTCTTGAGCCACGCTTGCCAGTGCGCTTGAGCAGCAACGCGCGGCAATTTCTCGGTTTTGCCGTGCCGGGCATGTTGACCGCGATTTGCGGGCCGATTGTGTTCATGCCGGACAAACAACTGAATCTGCAGTGGGATAACCCTTATCTGCTGAGTTCGTTAGTGGCAATCGCACTGGTGATTTACACGCGCAACACGTTGCTCAGCATGCTGTTGAGCATGACGTTCTTCTTTTTATTGCGCTGGTGGCTTTAAGTTCTACGCTTAAGGAATGAATTTCATTAGCGAGGCGAACATGGCAACCGAGCAGAAACGTCCTGATGAAAATGATGAACCGAGTGAAGAAGAAATCGAGCGCGAGAAACACAAAGAGCAGACCTGGAAGCATGACGACAGCCGCGAGTTGTCCGACCGCGATCGGGAACGCCCGCTGAAACCCTGAACGCCACAACGAAAAAGCCCCGCGATTGCGGGGCTTTTTCGTTCATCAAAGATCGTCCAGCTGCGTGAAATCGGGGTGGGCGGCCCGATAACCCAAAGTCTTGTCGATCCAGGCATTCAACTCGTTGACCATCACCGGCGGGTGGCAGGGATAGCTTTCGAGGGTAGCGCGCAGGATGCGGTCGATCTCGGGTACGTCACGCAGGTTTCGAGTCTTGATGTAGTGGCCGATAAAACAGTCGAGTTGAAAGCGTTCTGTCGTGGACAGATGAATACACTCCAGGCCTGTGACCTGTTTGATTGCAAAATCGTCGCGCAACTTAATTCTCTGCAAGGCTTGTAAGTTTGTGGGGGATTCCTGGTTTTGCTGACTCTTTGGTCAACTGGTATGCCAAAAGGAAATGCGGCGCGCATGCTATCCGTAGTGTTTGTAAATGTATGTATGACGGTTGAAATGTCAGACGGGCGGTTAGTTCAATCAAACGACTGTTTATGTTGAATGTTTCGCGTTTGAAACACCGCGTGTAACACGCAGGATTCGATTGCTGAATTCCTGCTTTTGATAACGCATCGCGTCGACATTTATTTACGGTACGGCTTCAATCAATTCCGCACCCTGATTGCGGGAGTTGCCCACCGCTTTGCCGACTTTGTGCCAGTGGAACGCTTCGCTGGGTTCGGCTTCAAACAGCAGCATCTGTTCGGCGCGCTCGGTCGGTGTGGCGGGATCGAGCCATTCCTGCACCCGATCAGCGCGCAGCACGATCGGGCGCCGGTCATGCACATCGAGCAGGCCACCTTCGCTGTTGGCGGTAATGATCACAAAGCCGTCGTCATCCCGCGCAGGTTCGCCGGGTGCCGGAAACTGGCCGATGGCGGCGCAGAAAACCGGCTGATGATCAGCCCGACGAATCAGCCAGGGCTGTCGGCCTTTGTCGGGTGCATCGACCCATTCGAACCAGTTGTCGACCGGTACGATCAACCGATGGCGCCAGATCGCGCGAAAAAACGGCCCGTGGGCGACTTTTTCCACTCGCGCGTTGATCGGCGCGGCGCGATCCTTGGCCCAGTGCGGGCGCCAGCACCAGCGCAAGTTGTCGGCGTACAGCCGTTGTTGGTGCTGATGGAGGATCGCCAGTGAGGTCGTGGGCGCGGCGTTGTAATGCGCCAGCGGTGCGTCACCTACGTGATTGATCAGCGCATCGGGAATGCTCAGCACCGCGACGAAATCGTGGATGCGCCGGTATTGCGACAGTCTTCCGCACATCGGCCGACCCTCCGGCAGCTGCCTGAAGATTTGAGCTTAGTTGCCCGGTTCACTCCTTGCTGCCCTGGCCGGTGAACGCGTCGCGCCAGACCAGCCAGCGGCGCTCCAGAACGGCGAGCAATCCGTCGCTGAGTTTGCCGAGCAGCGCCAGAACGATGATCGCGGCGAGCACGATGTCCGGCCGCGACGTTTCGCGACCGTCACTGAGCAGGTAACCCAGCCCTTTGGTTGCGGCGATCAGTTCGGCCGCCACCAGAAACATCCACGCCAGGCTCATGCCGCTGCGCAATCCGGTGAACAGGCCGGGCAGGGCGGCAGGCAGCAGAATCCGTCGCACCAGTTGCAGTGGGCTGAAGCCGTAGATGTGCCCGACTTCCACCAGTTTGCGGTCGATGTTGCGGATCGCCGCAACTACGTTGACGTACACCGGGAAGAACGCGCCGATGGCAATCAGGACGATTTTCGAGGTCTCGTCGATCCCCAGCCACAGCAGCAACAACGGCACCCAGGCCAGGCTGGGAATCGAACGCAGCGCGGCGAAAGTCGGTTCCAGATAAGCCTCGGCTTCGCGGCTGAGACCGACCCACGCGGCAAACACCAGCGCCAGGCTCGCGCCGATGGCAAACCCCAGCAGCACGCGAATAAGGCTGGCGCCGATGTGTTTCCACAAGGCGCCTTCGGCCAGGTCGGTGAGGGTCAGGGCAATCTCGCTCGGCGCCGGCATCTGGTAGGACGGCAGCCAGCCGATGCGTACGATGAATTCCAGGGCGATCACGATCAGCAGTGGCAGGGCCAGGCCTTTGAGGCGCCGGCGCCAGAGCGGATGCAACAGTGGGAGTTTTCGCCGTGGTGCCGACAAGGCGAGGCGGGCGGGCAAGTCGTTGCTCATGGACGGTTCTCCGCTCACGACAAATCCGCGACGGGCGCGGACTTGTCATGGGCCTGATCGGTTACTGGGCGGCGGCGACTTGCTGGAAACCGGTGTCAATCAACTGATCGATGACCTGATCGACATTCACCCCACGGCGCACCAGTTCTTCGGAGACCAGAATCGGCGCGGCGGCTTTCGAGGCCAGCACATCCTTGGCAGTCAGTTGTGGGCTGCTCAGGTCGGTGCGCGACAGTTGCAGTTTGGCCACATCCAGCGGCAGGCCGGATTCGCTGGCGAGCAACTTTGCCAATTCGTCGGGGTTCTTCACCGACCATTCGCGGGCCTGCTCATAGGCCTTGATCACGGTGTCGATGGTTTGCGGGTGTTGCTTGGCGTATTGCTCGGTGACGCTGACCACGCCGTAGCTGTTGAAGTCGCGATTGCGGTACAGCAGGCGCGAACCGGCCTGAACCTGACTGGCGGCCATGTGCGGATCGAGGCCGGCCCAGGCGTCGACATCGCCTTTCTCCAGCGCGGTGCGGCCGTCCGGGTGTTGCAGGTGCACCAGTTCCACGTCGTCCTTTTTCAGCCCGGCCTGTTGCAGGGTGCGCAGGGTGAACAGATACGGATCGGTCCCCTTGGTGGCGGCGATTTTCTTGCCCTTGAGGTCGGCGACAGACTGGATCGGCGAGTCCTTGCGCACCACCAGAGCGGTCCACTCGGCGCGGCTGTAGACGTAGACCGATTTGATCGGGCTGCCATTGGCGCGGCTGAGCACGGCGGCGAGGCTGGCCGAAGAGGCGAAATCTACGCCGCCGCTGTTCAGGTATTCCAGCGAGCGGTTGCTGCCCTGGCTCAGCACCCAGCTGACTTTGCTCTGGGGCAGGGCTTTTTCCAGGTAGCCCAGATGTTTGAGCGCCAGGCTGACCGGCGAGTAATAGGCGTAATCCAGATGCACTTCGGCCGGCGGCGCTTCGGCAGCGTGGGCGAGCGGTTGCAGGCTCAGGGCTACTGCGCAGGCCGCGAGCAGCGTTTTGACGCGGGAAAACGGTAAGAGGGATTTCATGGGCACGCTCCGGCAAGGCAACAGATTCTTATGTCCAAAAAGATATTTTTATCGAATGCTTCCTGCATGAATGGAATATTGCAGGCTCTGTGCCATGTGCGCGTTGTCCCTTATTTACGGGGTTTAATGCCGGTTTTACAGGTTTGAAGTGTTGCAGGGAAAACACTGTGCCGAGCCACTGTTGCTCGGCCAACAGTGCAACGGGAAGGTGCTGAGCTTATGCGCTAATAGAATTTCAAATCTGATTTGTAAGAGCGTTATGGTCTATAAAAATCCCTTCTGCAGGACTCGCCATGAAGCTCTCACGTTTCCTACGCGCCGCGTTGACCAGCGCACTGTTTGCCACGCCATTGACCTACGCTGCCGAACCCTTGGTCCTGCACGTCGGTGACCAGAATTACTACAACATCCGCGCGTCCATAGAAGCGTCCGGCGTATTGAAGGACGCTCCTTACACGGTCGACTGGAAACACTTCCAGGCCGCTGCTCCGTTGGCCGAAGCGTTGCAGACCGGGTCGCTGGATCTGGGCTTTCTGGGGGATTCGGGATTTCTGTTTCTGGCCGCCAAACAGGCGCCGGTGAAACTGATCGGTGTATCGCGGCAGAACCCGGACACCATCGCCCTGTTGGTGCCCAAGGATTCTCCGGTAAAAACCATCGAGGATCTGAAGGGCAAGAAAGTCGCCTACTGGCCGGGTGCCTGGAGTCAGCAGTTGACCTTGCGGGCGCTGGAGCAGGGCGGTTTGCCGGAAAATTACGTCGACTTCGTCAAGCTGATGCCGATCGATGCAGCGGCGGCGCTACCGCAAGGCAGCATCGATGCGTTCCCGGTCTGGGAGCCGTACATTTCCCAGCAGATCGTTTTCTCCGGTGCGCGACCTATTCTCACGGCGAAAAACCTGATGCCGGGCCTGAGTGCGATTGCGGCATCCGCGCCGTCCATCGACAGCAAGCGTGAAGCGATCGCCGATTTCCTCGGACGCCTGAAGCAGGCCCGGGCCTGGGTCGACAATCACACTGACGAATACGCCGACCTTTGGGCGAAGAAAGCCAACCTCGATCAACAGGTTTCGCGGCACTGGTTGCGCCAGGCGCACATGACGGTCGGCCCGGTGGATCAGCAGGCCGCCGCCGATCTGCAAAGCACGGCCGACTTCCTGTTCAAGGTCAAGGCGCTGCCGGCTCCGTTGGCTACGGCCGGGATCATCGACAGCTCGTTTCAACAGGCGCTGGCACGCTGAGCGAGCGCCGGAACCAAACCCTGTGTATCTTTATCCAACCTCGGCCCATCTCATTGGGTCGCAGGGAGGCAGCAGCGGCGAAGGAGTTTTGCCAATCGACAACATGACCGCAAGGGTCGGGCGCAAGGCAAAACATGACACAGTGGTTCAAGCTTTTCTGCGCGATGGCGGTGGTCGTCGGGCTGGCCGGGTGCATCGCCGCTCCCATCGAAATGACCGCGCAGACCGAGACCCGGCTCAAGGCCCAGGCGCCTGTGCGGTTTCTGTTGACCTTTGATGACGGGCCCAGCGCTTCGAGTTTTTTCAATCCCACCGAAACCGTGCTCGACAGCCTCAAGGACAACCCGCTGGAGCCGGGGATCAAAGCGGTGTTTTTCGTCCAGACCCGCGCGCCCCGAGCGGGCAATAGCGAGATCGGCCGGCGGGTCATGCGTCGCGAGTACGATGAAGGACACATTCTGGGATTTCACACCGCCACCCATTGGCACACCAATCATCGATTGCTCGACCCGGATGAGCTCGAAACCTCATTGACCAACGGCTCGGCGGACATCGCGGCGATCACCGGCGCGCCGCCGACATTATTGCGCCCGCCATTCTGGAACTACGACAAACGCACCTTCGCCGCTTATCAGCAGCACCATATGCAGGTGTTGCTGACCGATCTGAGCGCCAATGACGGCAAGATCTGGGGCTTCAACGCCAGTCCCCGGCGGCGGGCGAACATGCTGCGTCAGCTATCGGAAGTCCGCGAACGGATTGCCCTCGGTGAACTGCCAACGGTGGACGGGGTGATTCCGGTGGTGGTGACCTTCCATGACCTCAACCGCTACACCGCCCGCCACACCCGCGAGTACTTGCAGATTCTGCTCGACAGCGCCGCTGCCACCGGCGTGCGACTGGCAGAAAAACCGTTCTATGATGATCGCGCGACATTGGAAAAAGCCGCATTGGCGCGCACCGTGCGTGAGTCGTCGAAACCGGTGAACCTGCCAGGGATCTGGAACTGGATCTGGGACCATGACGCCCACTGAGTGCGGCGATGTGAAATGTGAAGCGGTTGGCAAATTCTGCAGGTGTCGGCGCAAGCGGGGCGATAAAAGCTCATCTATGCTCATCGGGTTGCCCGAGCCAACGCCTGTGAGGCGTGCCCCCATGATTGCCATTGCCGACATTTGCCGCATCGTCGAATCCGGCTTCTCGCCGCTGTATTGCGATTGCACCGAAACGGCGCAGGGACTCTTGCAGATCAAGGTTTACGAACCCGACAGCGGGCGTGTCGAGCTGTTGCTCAACGGGGTTTCCCCGGAGCATCTGGTCACCATTCGTGACATCTCCAATTTCATTGGCGAGCTACGCACGGAAATGAGCGCCGGACGCCGGGCGTTCGCCGGCTGACGGTCAAAGACGCCGCTGAAAGGCGCGGACGATGCTCAGCGTGGCGTCACTGACGTTCAGGTTCTGCACCGCATCCAGCGGGTGCCAGATACAGTCGACAATCTCATTCAACGGGCGAACCTGATCAATGTTCAGCACCGACGCCTCGTAAACGTGGTGGCGTGTGGTGCCGTTCTGCAACTCCATCAGGTACAACAACTGATCGGTGCTGAGCCCGGTTTCTTCCTGGAGTTCGCGGGCGGCGGCTTGCTCGCGGGTTTCTCCCGGCTCGACGGTGCCCCCCGGCAGTGTCCAGCGGCATCTGGGTTTGCGCACCAGGAGAATATGCCGATCCTGCTCGCAGATGACGGTTGCTCTTACTTTCATGTGTTACCCGATTGCCGTTTGTCATAAATCTGTCATGAATTAGCAATATTTGGGCCGCTGCCGGTTTAGAGCTTCTGAGTGCCTGGCAGGGGCAAAAGTGCCGGAGACTTGACGCTGCTATGGTGCGACGTCCGGTCGGCACGATGAAGCGCTGCGGGTGTAAGGTGCAAAAGTTCGTTACAGAGACAGGAGGTGCCTATGAGCATGGCGATGCTGAACAAAATGCACATGAATGGCTACGACGTACTCAGCGTCAACAATGGCCCTTGGCGAGTCTGCACGCAGGGTGACCGGCTCGCTTCGTTTGCCAGTCGCGAGGAAGCGCTGGCGTATGCCGCTGCGCTGCCGGGGTACAAGAGCCGTGTACGCGGTCGCAAGACAGGCTGAAGGCCTGTGGAGAAAAAGCCCCGGATGTCCGGGGCTTTTTGTTGTGGACCGGGTGGGTTTCAGTGGACTTTGGTTCGGCTGATGGCGCGGGCTTTCACTTCCCGGGCATACAGTTGCAGGCGTTCCTCATCGCTTTGCAGCACCTCGCAGGATCTGAGCACCGCCTGGGCGTCCGCTTCATTGCCTGACTGGCGCAGTTGCTCGGCAATGCGCTTGAGGTCCACCGCCGACCATCTCAGGTCCGATGCCACGCTTTGCAGGTCACGCTGAAGTTCGTGTTCGTATTCATTGAGCCGCATGATCACCTCCGGAACATTCTCGGTAAAACAGAGTAGCTGCATTTTTTGGGAGTGGGGCAAGGTCATCTGTCGGTGAGCTGATTAGTCCGGTTTACGAGGAATACAGGCCGAGCGCTACGATGGATGTCTGAACAGTTACAGGGTACATTCGCGTTTTTTCAGATGAAGGAATTACCATGCGGATGTTGATCGGGGGGATGCTGATGGCGGCATTGGCCGGTTGTTCGTTGCCTGCTTCACTGGTGCCGGGCGAGCCGAATGTCAGCAAGATCAGCGGTAAGGCTCCCAAAGACTACGCCGCGTGTGTATTGCCGCTGTGGCAGCAGGACGTTGCCAGGACGTCCCAGGCAGCAATTTCCAATGGCTACCGGATCACTGCGCCGAGCATCGTCACCGCCGACGAGATTCTCGATGTGGTCAAGTACAAGGACGGCAGCCGCGTTTCCCTGTATCAGGGGCCGCCGTGGGCGAAGTCCGGGTCTTTGCGCAAAGCGGTGCGCGACTGTCTGTAAGGTCACAAACCGGCCAGCGGCTGACCGTGCGATTGCGCTGGCTGCTGCGGATCCGGTGATTCCCGTCGTCGCGTAAAGCGACGTGTCACAAAAAAATCCCGCCGGTTGATTCCGAGCGGGATTTTTTTTCAGATTGCGCAAACCCCTTCGGCAAGGATCACCCGACCGAACTCGGCGTTGGTCTCCTGAGGCGTGATGGCAAGCAGTTGGTCGAGGCGAATTTCCTGTTGCGCGGCTTGTTGCTCGATCACCAGGAATTCTTCTTTGTCACTGCTGGTTCGCGTGGTCACGGCTTTGGCCATCAGCCGCTGACCGTCGATCAACTCGATGTCGAGCTGATAGCCGCGCAGGCAAGCGATTTCCAGGTAGTCGTAAAGGTCACAATTCAATGGCTGATAACGGGTCATGGCGTCACTCCTCGAAACCTTTCGCGATGATGAAACGATCCAGGTCGTGCATCAACCCTCATGCGGCGGTGCTGATGGCGGCAGAGAAGGGCGTGGATCGAATTCTGCAGGATATGTAATGCGCGGTGACAGATGATCGCGAGCGTTTCTCCCGCGTGCACTAGGCTTTGAATGCCGGCTCATTACGGGCCGGCATCGCTGTTTTAGGAGGAGTGTTTTTTTGATTCAAGGAGCGACCGATCATGGATGATCTGGTGAAAGAAGTGATTCCGTTGTTGCAATACCTGATCCCGGGGTTTGTCTCGACCTGGATTTTCTACACCCTGACGGCGTTCAAACGGCCGGATACGTTCGGACAGATTGTGCAGGCGTTGATTTTCACGTTTGTGATTCACGGGATGGTGCTGGGTATTGGGGCAGTTTGTGTGTGGGTGGGAGAGCAGGGGATTTCTGTAGGGAGATGGGATGCGAAAGCTGAAACGTGCTGGGCATTTTCTGCGTCCTTGCTGCTGGGATTGATGGCTTGTTGTCTGGCAACTAATGGCAAATTGCATAGGTGGTTGCGCAGCAGAAACGTAACGAAACAATCTTCCTATCCCAGTGAATGGTTCTGCGCGTTTGCTCAATATGACCGATTCATCACCCTTCATCTGGAGGATGAAAGGCGCGTCCTAGGCTGGCCAGTCGAGTGGCCACCGGAGTCGAGCACCGGGCAGTTCTTGATGAGGTTTCCACGCTGGCTCAATGAAGATGGCAAATTGGATCCTATTGGCGCTGAATTTTTGCTGATAGATTCCGCGAAGGTTAAATGGGTTGAATTCAGCCCGGCATCAGAGGGTTCATCATGACCGCCAGAGCACCGCAACCAATGCCGCAACATCTGGAGCGACTTTTCGTAGGGCCCGACGGGAAGCTGTTGGAGAAACCATTGATCACAGGCCCAAAGGCACCACCACCGCTGAAGTACCCCCCATCATCGCAAGCCCGCTCTTAACCCCATCCATCCTTCACCGCCCGGCGAATGCCCTCCAGCAACATCGCAAACGCCGGGTTGTCGTTGTTCTCCCGCCAGATCAGATGCAGCTCGCTCTGCACCCCTTCGCCCAGGTCGATCTCGCGAAACACCACATTCCTGAACACCACACTGGTCGCGCAACGCGGCACCAGGGCCAGTCCCATGCCTGCATTGACCAGCGCCAGAATCGTCAAGGAAGACCCCAGCCACTGCACATAATCCGGAGCGACGCGGGCCGAGCGCAGCATGCCGGTGAGCAATTCGTTGAACGGCGGATAGGCCGAGTGGGAATACATCAGGAACGGCTGCCCATCCAGATCCTTCACTGAAACGTCGTCTGCCTCCGCCAGTCGATGGCCGCTCGGCACCGCCAGCACAAACGGCTCGCGCACCAGGCATTCGGTGGCGTAACCAGGCTCGAGCAACGGCGCGCGGACGATGCCCAGATCGATGCGTCGGGCACGCAGGGCTTCGTGTTGCTGATAGGTGTTCATTTCAGTCAGGTCGATCTTCACCTGCGGCTGCTTGAGGCGCGCCTCGGCGATGACCTTGGGCAGAAATTCGTACACCGCGCTGCCGACAAAACTGATGTTCACCGAACCGATATCGCCCTCGGCAAAGCGCCGGGCGGTGACGGCAGCCTGTTGCGCGCGTTCGAGCAGATTCTGCGCTTCGATGAAAAACGCCCGGCCGGCGGCGGTGAGCGCGACACTGCGCGTGCTGCGGGTAAACAGTTCGACGCCCAGATGATGTTCCAGTAACTGGATCTGCCGGCTGAGTGGCGGCTGGGTCATGTTCAACCGCTCGGCGGCGCGGCGGAAGTTGAGTTCGGTGGCGACGGTGGTGAAGCAGCGCAGTTGGGTCAATTCGAACATTGATCTAATCCAGGTATCAATCGAATGCCAGGTTAGATTAGACGGGATCAATTGCCCCGTCCATGATCGCTCTACGCCTGAACAGGCCTTCCCTACAAAAACAAAGATCGGGAGTCGCCCCTTGAAAACCCTCCAGAGTCCGCCGGACATCACGGTACTCGCCCGCGCTGCCGCCAAGGTCAAGCGCCATGTGCTGCCGTTGTTCGTGGTGATGTTCATCGTCAACTACATCGACCGGGTCAACATCGGTTTCGTGCGCAGTCATCTGGAAACCGATCTGGGTATCGGTGCTGCCGCCTATGGCTTTGGCGCCGGTCTGTTTTTCATCGGTTACGCCTTGTTTGAAGTGCCGTCCAACATGCTTCTGCAACGCTACGGCGCCCGCGCCTGGCTGACGCGGATCATGTTCACCTGGGGCGCAGCGGCGATGGCCATGGCGTTCGTCAAAGGCGAAACCAGTTTCTACGTGCTGCGCTTCATCCTGGGCGCTGCCGAAGCCGGGTTCTTCCCGGGGATCATTTATTACTTCACCCAATGGCTGCCGGCCTCTGAGCGCGGCAAGACCATGGCGGTGTTTCTCAGCGGCTCGGCAATCGCTTCGGTAATTTCCGGTCCAGTGTCCGGCGCGCTGTTGCATATCAGCGGTCTGGGCCTGCACGGCTGGCAGTGGATGTTCCTGATCGAAGGTGCCGCGTCGGTAGTGCTCTGCGGGTTTGTCTGGTTCTGGCTGCAATCCCATCCGCGTCAGGCCAAGTGGCTGAGCGAGGAGGAGCGTGAAGCGCTGGTGATGGCAATCACCGAGGAACAACGTGCCCGCGAAGCGACCCACGTCGCCAAACCATCGATGTTCAAACTGTTGGCAGATCGGCAGATCGCATTGTTCTGCTTCATCTACTTTTCCATCGCCCTGACCATCTACGGCGCCACCTTCTGGCTGCCGAGCATGATCAAGAAAATGGGCAACCTCGGCGACTTCCAGGTCGGGCTGCTCAACTCGGTGCCGTGGATCATTTCCATTGTCGCGATGTACGGCTTTGCGGCGCTTGCGGGCAAGTGGAAATTCCAGCAGGCCTGGGTCGCACTGACGCTGGTGATCGCATCGTTCGGCATGTTCATGTCCACCACCGGCGGGCCGATTTTCGCCTTCGTCGCCATCTGTTTCGCGGCCATCGGTTTCAAGGCGGCTTCGGCACTGTTCTGGCCAATTCCGCAGAGCTATCTGGATGCGCGCATCGCGGCGGCAGTCATTGCGCTGATCAACTCCATCGGCAATCTGGGCGGCTTCGTTGCGCCGACCGCGTTCGGTTTTCTGGAACAGACCACCGGCTCTATCGAGGGCGGTCTATATGGCCTCGCCGCGACTTCGCTGATAGCGGCGGTAGTGATTTTCTTCGCCCGCATGGCGCCCGGCGCCAAAGGCAACACCCCGGCAAAGCCTGAACCCGAAACCGCCGTTGCGCCGACGTCCAACCCGGTGGCGAGCCACTGATTCCGACTCAACAGGAGCGTCATTTTGAAAATCACTCGTGTCACCGTCACTCCGATCGCTTTCCGTGATCCGCCGCTGCTCAACGCCAGTGGCATCCACGAACCGTTCGCCCTGCGCTCGATCATCGAGATCGAAAGCGACAACGGCTACATCGGCCTCGGCGAAAGCTATGGCGATGCCCCGGCGCTGGCGATCCAGCAACAGTTGCAGTCGCAGTTGATCGGCCTCGATCCGTTTAACCTTAATCAGCTGCGTCGGATCGTTCAGACCACGGTTGCCGCCCACAAACCGGCCAGTCTGGCGGGTGCCGAACTGGCGCCCGGTTCCCACGCCAGCAAGGCCGTCAGCAATGCGTATTCGGCGTTCGAAGTGGCGTTTCTCGACTTGCAGGCCCATTACCTGAATGTGCCGCTGGTGGATCTGCTGGGCGGTGCGGTGCGCGACGAAGTGCCGTTCAGTGCCTACCTGTTTTTCAAGTATGCGCAGCACGTCGATTCACCCTACAAACCGGACAACTGGGGCGAGGCGCTGAACGAGCAGCAAATCGTCGCCCAGGCTGCGCGGATGATCGAGGCGTACGGTTTCAAGAGCATCAAGCTCAAGGCCGGCACGTTGCCGCCGGAGCACGAAGTGGCGTGCATCAAGGCGCTGAAAAAGGCCTTTCCCGGTTATCCACTGCGCATCGATCCCAACGGCAACTGGTCGCTGGAAACCTCGATCCGCATGGCCGAGTTGCTGGGTGATGATCTGCAGTATTACGAGGATCCGACCCCGGGTCTCGACGGCATGGCCGAGCTGCACAAACGCACCAGGCTGCCGCTGGCCACCAACATGGTGGTCACCGACTTCGACGAATTCCGCCGCAGCGTAGCTTTGAATAGCGTGCAGATTGTCCTCGCCGATCACCATTACTGGGGCGGCCTGCGCGACACCCAGACCCTGGCGAAAATGTGCGACACCTTCGGCCTCGGCGTGTCGATGCATTCCAACTCACACCTGGGCATCAGCCTTATGGCCATGGCGCACGTGGCGGCCGCCGTGCCGAATCTGGACTACGCCTGCGACACCCATTATCCGTGGCAGGAGCCGGATGAAGAGGTGATCAAGGGCGGCAAGCTGCCGATTGTCGATGGCTGCGTGAAGATCACGCGTGCGCCGGGCCTGGGGCTGGAACTGGATCACGATCAACTGGGCAAGCTGCATGACCAGTACCTGACCTGCGGCATTCGCCAGCGCGATGATGTGCGGCAGATGCAACGCTATAAACCTGACTGGAAAGCGCTGAAGCCGCGATTCTGATCGAGCAAAACCAGAGGGCGCCAAACGGCGCCCTCTGTTGTTTCAAAGCGTACGCATCAACCAGTCACGAAACGCCTTCAGCGACGCCAGCGACTCATTGCGCGCCGGGTACACCAGGTAATAGCTGCGCCGGCTGCTGATCGGTTCACCCAGTTGCAATAGCTCGCCGTTGTGCAATTCATCTTCCACCAGAATCCTCGGCACCAGCCCGATCCCGATATTGGCGCGCACGGCCTGGATCAAGTGCGAGGTCATCTCGAAACTCGGGCCAATGCGCATGCTGCGATGGGGCAGGGCATGATGGCTGAACCACTCGGACCAGGCCTGAGCGTTGCTGCTGACGTTGAGCAGCAGTTGCCCGGCGATGTCCTTGTCGGCCGCACGGCGTTCGGCATCGGACAGCTGCGCACTGGCGATTACCACCAGTTCTTCGGTGTGCAGGCGGTGGGCGGTCAGCCCCGGCCAGTCACCGCCACCGACGCAAATCGCCGCGTCGATTTCGCTGGTGTCGAAGTCAATCGTCTCGATGCGCGAATGAAGATGAACGGTCATGCCAGGGTGCGCGGTGTAGAAATCCTTCAAGCGCGGCAGCAGCCATTTCGAGCCGAAGGTCGGCAGGGTCGCCAGGCGCAAACTGTGGATGCCTGAGCCAAACGCCATGGCCTGCAAGGTCGCACTTCGGATCTGGCCGAGGGCTTCGGACAGTTCGCGCTGATACATACGCCCGACGTCGGTAAGGATCACCCGCCGGCCTTCGCGGCTGAACAGGCGCATGCCGAGCATCTTTTCCAGAATCTGCACCTGCCGGCTGACGGCGCTCTGGGTCAGCGACAGTTCGTGGGCGGCGCGGGTGTAGCTTTCATGGCGCGCGGCGGCTTCAAAAGCCAGCAGCAACGACATCGAGGGAGTAAGGGTTCGCGGATTCATTCGTTTTAGTCATGGATTGCGGGTCGATTTTACGGTTGTCCCGGCATCGCTCTGCAATGAACATAAGGCCTATGAGATGGCGGGAGCGTGACGCAATCATTCATTGCGCACAACTGTTCACCGCCACACGGCCCGTTTTTGACCGAGATTGCCCTCCCGATGATTGCCCAGCTGTCGCCTTCCACTGCGTTGAACACCGACTACCAACAGTTTCTCAAAGCCCTTGAAACCAGCGGTTTTCGTGGTGAAATCAGTGCCGACTACGCCAGCCGCGTGGTGCTCGCCACTGACAACTCGATCTATCAGCGTTTGCCGCAAGCGGCGGTGTTCCCGCGTGATGCCGACGATGTGGCGCTGCTGGCGCGCCTGATCGCCGAACCGGCTTACCAAAAAGTGGTGATCACGCCTCGCGGTGGCGGCACCGGCACCAACGGCCAGTCGTTGACCGATGGCATCGTGGTCGACCTGTCGCGGCACATGAACCGTATCCTCGAAATTAACGTTGAGCAGCGTTGGGTGCGGGTGCAGGCCGGTGTGGTGAAGGATCAACTCAACGCCGCCCTGAAATCCGCCGGGCTGTTTTTCGCCCCGGAACTGTCGACCTCTAACCGCGCCACCGTCGGCGGCATGATCAACACCGACGCCAGCGGCCAGGGCAGTTGCACCTACGGCAAGACCCGCGACCATGTGCTGGAGCTGCACATGGTCCTGCGCGGTGGCGAACGTTTGCACGGCCGCCCGCTGGAAGAAAGCGAGCTGGCAGCGGAGTGCGCCCGCGAGGGCCGGGCCGGCGAAGTGTATCGCCGCGCGCGGCAGATCATCGACGAGCAGGGCGAGCTGATCCGGGAAACCTTCCCCGATCTCAACCGCTGCCTGACCGGCTACGACCTGGCGCACCTGCGCGAGGCCGACAACCGTTTCAACCTCAACAGCGTGCTGTGCGGCGCCGAAGGTTCGTTGGGGTTTGTGGTCGAGGCCAAGCTCAACGTATTGCCGATCCCCAAGCACACGATGCTGGTGAACATTCGCTACGCCGGCTTCATGGATGCCTTGCGCGATGCCCGGGCGTTGATGGCGCTCAAACCGCTGTCGATCGAAACCGTCGATTCCAAAGTGCTGTTGCTGGCGATGCAGGACATCGTCTGGCACGGCGTCGCCGAGTACTTTCCGGAAAGCGCCGAGCGGCCGACGCTGGGGATCAACCTGGTGGAGTTCTGCGGCGACGATCCCGAGGAGCTGCAAGGTCGGGTCGAGGCCTTTGTCCAACACCTGGGCAACGACGCCACAGTCGAGCGCCTGGGCCATACGCTGGCCGTCGGTCATGCAGCGGTGAACCGTGTCTACGGCATGCGCAAACGAGCGGTGGGTCTGCTCGGCAACGTCGCCGGTGAAGCGCGGCCGCAGCCGTTCGTTGAAGACACCGCTGTGCCGCCACAACACCTGGCCGAGTACATCGCCGAGTTGCGCGACCTGCTCGACAGCCACCAGTTGCAGTACGGCATGTTTGGTCACGTCGATGCCGGCGTGCTGCACGTCCGGCCGATTCTCGACATGAAAGACCCACAGCAAGCCGCACTGGTGCGTCCCGTTTCGGACGGCGTCGCCGCGCTGACCCAGCGTTACGGCGGCCTGCTGTGGGGCGAGCACGGCAAGGGCCTGCGTTCGGAATATGCACCGGCGTTCTTCGGTGAGTTGTACCCGGCGTTGCAAGCCTTGAAGGCGGCGTTCGATCCATTCAACCAGTTCAATCCCGGCAAGATCGCTACGCCGGACATTCCCGGCGCGGCATTGCTGAAGATCGACGAAGTGACCCTGCGCGGCGAACTCGACCGGCAGATCGACGAGAAAGTCTGGCAGGACTACGGCGCGGCCATGCATTGCAACGGCAACGGCGCCTGCTACAACTTCGATCCCGACGATGCGATGTGCCCGTCGTGGAAAGCCACCCGCCAGCGTGCGCAATCGCCGAAGGGCCGTGCTTCGCTGATTCGCGAATGGCTGCGGTTGCAGGGCGAGGCGGGGGTTGATGTGTTGGCCGATGGCAGCCGCCGTCCGCCGTTTTTCAGTACGTTGCTCCAGCGCTGGCGCAACAGTCGTGCGCAGGAACAGGACTTCTCCCACGAGGTGTACGACGCCATGGCCGGCTGCCTGGCGTGCAAGTCCTGCGCGGGGCAGTGCCCGGTGAAGGTCAACGTGCCGGACTTCCGTTCGCGGTTTCTCGAGCTGTACCACACCCGTTATCTGCGGCCGGCGCGGGATTATCTGATTGCCTCGCTGGAGTACACGATTCCGTATATGGCGCGGATTCCGTTGCTCTACAACGGCTTGATGGGCGCCTCGTTCAGTCGTCGCTTGATCGAGTGTCTTGGCGGCATGGTCGATGTGCCGTTGCTCAGCCGTTTTGATTTTTATGCGGCGATGCGCCGCTGGCAGGTTCAGCCGGCATCGGTCGAGGTTTTGTCGGCGCTGACTGCAGCCCAGCGCGAACGCAGTGTGGTGCTGGTGCAGGATGCCTTCACCCGGTATTTCGAGGCGCCATTGTTGGCGGATCTGATCGAGCTGATTTCGCGACTGGGCTATCAGGTTTATCTGGCACCGTTCAGTGCCAACGGCAAGCCGCTGCATGTGCAGGGTTTCCTGTCGGCGTTCAATCGCGCGGCGTTGCGCAATGCGGGGCAATTGCGCGCACTGGCCGAGATCGGCGTGCCGTTGGTGGGGCTCGACCCGGCCATGACCCTGGTCTACCGCCAGGAATATCTGAAAGTCCCGGGGATGGAGCAATGCCCGGAGGTGGCGCTGGTGCAGGAATGGTTGCTCAAGGTCATGCCGGAGCAAGTCGGTAAGCACCGCGACGAAACCTTCCGCCTGCTGGCGCACTGCACCGAAAAAACCAACGCCCCGGCCGCCACTCGGCAATGGGAGCAGGTGTTCGAGCGTGTCGGCCTGAAGCTCGCGACCCAGGCCACCGGTTGCTGCGGCATGTCCGGCACTTACGGACACGAAGCGCGCAATCGCGAGACCTCGGCGGTGATCTACGAGCAATCCTGGGCGAAGCAGATCGAGGCGCCGGTGGAGAAGGGCGAGGCGCTGGCCACCGGGTATTCCTGCCGCAGTCAGGTCAAGCGCCAGGCCGATCAACAGCTGCGTCATCCGTTGCAGGTCGTGCTGGAAATCCTGCGCACTGCGTGATCGCTGTTTGAGAACCGCTAGCGATTGGATCGGTTTTTCATGTTATAAGGTAACGCAAATTATGCGGCCGCTTTCGGGCGGTCGCATCGATCAACCTTTCGATTGCGATACCTCCATGACGATTGCGGTTCCCCGTTCTGCCCCCTCGGCGACTGGCCGGTTGCTGTCCATTGATGCGCTGCGTGGCCTGGTCATTCTGTTCATGTTGCTGGACCACGTGCGCGAAACCTTTCTGCTGCATCGTCAGGTCACTGACCCGATGGACATCGCCAGCACCGAGCCGGCGCTGTTCTTCAGCCGTACCCTGGCGCACCTGTGTGCGCCGGTGTTCGTGTTGCTGACCGGGTTGTCGGCGTGGCTGTTCGGCGAGAAGTACGACGGCAAGGCTGACGTCAGTGCCTTCCTGTTCAAGCGCGGACTGTTTCTGGTGCTGCTGGAATTCACCCTGGTGAATTTCGCCTGGACGTTCCAGCTGCCACCCACCGTGATCTACCTGCAAGTGATCTGGGCGATCGGCCTGAGCATGATCGCGCTGTCGCTGCTGGTCTGGCTGCCACGCTGGCTGTTGTTGACGCTGAGCCTGACGATCATCGCCGGGCACAACCTGCTCGACGGGCTGCACTTCGCAACCGAGTCGGCGCTGCACGTACCGTGGGCAATCCTGCATGACCGTGGCTGGATCGAGGCGGGCGAGACCTTGCGTCTGCGCACCTCGTACCCGTTGTTGCCGTGGATCGGCGTGATCGGTCTGGGTTACGCGCTGGGGCCGTGGTTCGCTCGCGCAGCCGATGCCGCAGTTCGCCAGCGCCGTTTGCTGATCGGTGGCGTCGCCGGGCTGCTGGGCTTTGTGGCACTGCGGCTGGTCAACGGTTACGGCGAGAAACCCTGGGCCTTGGGTGACAGCGGTCTGCAAACCCTGATGAGCTTTTTCAACATCACCAAATACCCGCCGTCGCTGTTGTTCATCACGTTGACGGTGAGTGTCGGGCTACTGCTGTTGCTGGTATTCGAACGCGCGCAGGATCGACGCTGGATTCGCTGGCTTACGGTGTTCGGCTCGGCGCCGATGTTTTTCTACCTGCTGCACCTGTATGCGCTGAAGGTGTTGTACCTGATTGGCGTGGCGCTGTTCGGGCTTAATCAGGGCACCTATTTCGGCTTTTCATCGGTGGCGGCGGTGTGGCTGGCGGCGATGGTGCTGGCGGTCGTGTTGTTCCCGGCCGTGCGCTGGTTCTCGGAGTTGAAGGCCCGGCGGCGCGACATTGCCTGGTTGAAGTATCTGTAGAGCGACTCAGCCCGTTTTACCCTCGCGGGCATTGCGGGCGAAATCGATAAACGCCTTGAGCGGCGCCGGTACGTGGCGCCGACTCGGGTAATACAGATGCAGGCCGGGATAGTACGGACACCAGTCCGCCAGCACCTGCACCAGCCGCCCGCTCGCCAAGTGCTCGCGGGCCATGTCCTCGAACACATAGGCCAGGCCCAAACCCTGTAGCGCCGGGCCGATCATCAGGCTGACATCGCCCAGGGTCAGCGGGCCGTTGACCTCGATTTCCTGAATGATGCCGCCGCGCTCGAATTCCCAGCGGTATATCGAACCGCTCGGGAACCGATGTCGGATGCAGGGCAGGGCCTGCAAATCTTCAGGTTTCTGTGGCGCGGGATGTCGTTCGAAAAAGCCGGGTGATCCGACCACCACTGAACGCAGATTCGGTCCGATGGGTAACGACACCATGTCAGCTTCCAGCCGGTTGCCGAAACGCACACCCGCATCGACTTCCTCGACGAGCAGTCGCTGATCAAGACCGCGCTGGTGCTGCCGGACTACGACGAAACCGTGGGCAAGATGCGCACCTTTGCCGAAGCGGCCAACCATGCGCAACCGGGCGATCCGCAGAAGTTTGCCGAAGCGATGCTTGCGCTGGTCAACGCACCGAACCCGCCGCAGCGTCTGGCGCTGGGCAGCGACACGGTTGCACGAATCGAGGCGAAGAACCGCTTGGTGGCGCAGGAACTGGCCGAGTGGAATGAGCTGGCGTTGTCCACGGATTTCAAGGACTGAAACAAGACCTGTGGGAGCGGGCTTGCCCGCGAAGGCGGAGTGTCAGGNGGAGGCTGACACTCCCTCTTCGCGGGCAAGCCCGCTCCCACAGGGTTTATCGGATCGACCGGATCAGCGGCGATCCAACCACACCGTCTGCGCATTGCAGAACTCGCGAACGCCGAAGTGCGACAGCTCGCGGCCGAAACCGCTTTTCTTCACGCCGCCGAAGGTCACGCGCGGGTCGCTGGCGGAGTAGCCGTTGATGAACACGCCACCGGTTTCCAGTTCGCTGGTCAGTTGCTGGGCCAGGGCGACGTTGGCGGTGTAGATCGTGGCGGTCAGACCGAACTCGCTGTCGTTGGCCAGGGCCACGGCGTGCGCGCAATCGCGGGCGGTGATGATCGAGGCCACCGGGCCGAACAGTTCCTGCTTGAACGAGGTCATGCGGTCGGTGACGTCGGCCAGCACGGTCGGCTCGTAGTAGTTGCCCGGCCCTTGGGCCTTGCCACCACCGAGCAGCAGGGTGGCGCCTTCTTCCAGGGTGTCGCGCACTTGTTGATCGAGTTCGTCGCGCAGATCGAAACGGGCCATCGGGCCGATGTAATTATCGGCGGACAACGGATCACCCATCTTCAGCTGACGGGTGGCTTCGACGAATTTGCGGGTGAACTCTTCGACCACGCCTTCTTCGATGATCAGGCGTTTGGCGGCGGCGCAGACTTGCCCTGAGTTCTGGTAACGACCGATGACGGCTGCTTGCACGGCTTCGTCGATATCGGCGTCATTGAGCACGATGAACGGATCGGAACCGCCCAGCTCCAGCACGCATTTCTTCAGCGCGGCACCGGCCTGTGCGCCAATGGCCATGCCGGCGCGGACGCTGCCGGTCAGGGTTACGGCGGCAATGCGCGGGTCGGCAATGGCGCTGGACACGCCTTCCGGTGTGACGTTGATCACTTCGAACACGCCATCGGCAAAACCGGCGCGGGTGAAGGCGTCGCGCAACAGATAGGCGCTGCCCATCACGTTCGGCGCATGCTTGAGCACGTAGGTGTTGCCGGCGATCAGCGCCGGGACGGCGCCGCGTAGCACTTGCCAGATCGGGAAGTTCCACGGCATCACGGCAAGGATCGGGCCGAGCGGACGATACTCGATGCGCGCCTTGCCGCCTTCGACCAGCGTCGCTTCAGCGTTGAGCATGGCCGGGCCGTGTTCGGTGTACCACTCGCAGAGCTTGGCGCATTTCTCGATTTCGCCACGGGCCTGGGCGATCGGCTTGCCCATTTCCCGGGTGATCATGGTCGCCATGGCTTCGCTGCTGTCCCGCAGGGCCCCGGCCAGCGCGGTCAGGGCGCGGGAGCGATCCTGCAGCGGTTTGCGTTTCCACTTGTTGAAGCCGAAGGCGGCGCGGGTCAGCGCAGCGTCGAGGGCTTCGGCGGATTCGAAAGCGTAATGACCGATCTGCTCGCCGGTGGCGGGATTGATCGAGATAGCGTGGGTCTGGCTGGAAATCGGGCTCATGGCATCGTCCTGCGAGGTCAGTGGATGCGCTCAGAGTAGGGTGGCGTTTGGTTTCTGGAAACTGAATAATAAAGAGCGTTTCTTTCACGATTGGAGAATGACTGTGGATCTGGTGCAACTGGAAATCTTCAAGGCCGTTGCCGAACACGGCAGCATCAGCGCGGCGGCGGCGCAGATCCATCGCGTGCCGTCGAACCTGACGACGCGCATCAAGCAGTTGGAGGAGGATCTGGGCGTCGACCTGTTCATCCGCGAGAAAAGCCGCTTGCGCCTGTCGCCGGCGGGCTGGAGTTTTCTTGAATACGCGCGGCGCATTCTCGATCTGGTCCAGGAAGCCCGCGCCACGGTAGCCGGCGAGGAACCGCAAGGCGCGTTCCCGCTGGGCTCGCTGGAAAGTACGGCGGCGGTGCGGATTCCCGGTTTGCTGGCGACCTACAACCAGCAACACCCAAAGGTCGATCTCGACCTGTCGACCGGTCCGTCCGGGACGATGATCGACGGTGTGCTTTCCGGGCGCCTGGCGGCTGCGTTCGTCGACGGCCCGGTCCTGCACCCGGCGCTGGAGGGCATCCCGGCGTTCGAAGAAGAAATGGTCATCATCTCGCCGCTTCAGCACGGGCCGATCCAGCGCGCTGCGGACGTGAATGGCGAGAACATCTATGCGTTCCGCTCGAACTGCTCCTATCGCCATCACTTCGAAAAATGGTTCAGCACCGACGCTGCCGTGCCCGGCAAGATTTTCGAAATGGAGTCCTATCACGGCATGCTCGCCTGCGTCAGCGCGGGCGCCGGTCTGGCGTTGATGCCGCGCAGCATGCTGCAGAGCATGCCCGGCTGCGCGACGGTGAGCGTGTGGCCGCTGGCGGCGGATTTTCGCTATTTGACGACGTGGCTGGTGTGGCGACGGGGCACGGTGTCGCGCAGTCTGAGTATGTTTGTGCGTTTGCTGGAGGAGCGCGGTGTGGTGCGTGCAGAAGAGAATTGATGCTTGGGGTCCGGGGCGCTCCCCTGAAGATCTGTTCATTTGATTGAAAAAAGTGCCCGGTTCGGTGACCCGCCGAACCGGGCATTTTTCATTGCCCGTCGATGCTGCGGGGCAGGTCGAGTGGATTGGCGTCGCGCAATACCTCCGGCAGCAAGGCATCGGGAAACCCCTGATACGCCACCGGCCGCAAAAAGCGCTCGATCGAGCTCATGCCGACCGAGGTGAAGCGACTGTCCGAGGTGGCCGGGAACGGCCCGCCGTGCACCGTGGCGAAGGTCACTTCCTGCGGATGGGCGAAGGCGTTGACCACGATGCGTCCGGTGCGGCGTTCGAGGATCGGCAGCAGACGCCGGGCCAGATCCAGATCGCGGTCTTCAAGGTGAATGGCTGCGCTCAACTGACCCTTGAACGAACGGGCAATTGCCAGCAACTCTTCCTCATCGTTGACCGTCACCAGCAGTGCAGCCGGGCCGAACACTTCATGGGCCAGCGCAGGCTCACTGAGGAAACGCTGGCCACTGACTTCCAGCAATGCCGAGCGCCCCTCAAACTGGCCATCCGACGGCGCGCCGACCGCCACCAGATTCGCCCCCACGCGTTCCATTGCCACCAGCCCTTTGACGTATGAACCGTGAATCCCCGGCGTCAGCATCGTACGCGCCGTCGCTTCACTGACCCGCTTGATCATGGCGCTGCGTAACGCTTGCAGACCTTCGCTCTCGACCGCGATCAGGATCGACGGGCACAAGCAGGCTTGCCCGACATTCACCAGCATTCGCTCGACAAAACCATCGCCGATCTCACCGCCACGTGCGGCCAGCGCTGCGGGCAGAATGAACGTCGGGTTGACGCTGGTCATTTCGGTGAACACCGGGATCGGATCAGGCCGTAATTGCGCGCGACGATAAAGCGCCATACCGCCCACCTCTGAACCGGTGAAGGTCACCGCTTTAATCAAAGGATGATCGACCAGCGCTTCACCGATCGCGTTACTACCACCGCGCACCATGGAGAAAACCCCTTCATGCAAACCATGCGACTGCACCGCTTTGCGGATGGCACGAGCCTGGATTTCCGATGCGCCGGGATGCGCGTTATGGGACTTGATAATCACCGTCGCACCGGCCGCAAGTGCCGACGCAGTGTCGCCGCCGGCCACCGAATAGGAGATCGGAAAATTGCTCGCACCGAAGATCGCCACCGGGCCGATGGCTACTTTCTGCAGGCGATGATCCATCCGTGGCCGCGGCTGGCGATCGGGTTGCGCCGGGTCGATCGCCAATTGCAGGAAGCGACCCTTGCGCACCACGTCGGCGAACTGGCGGAACTGGGTGGCGGCCTTGGCGGCTTCGCCTTCCAGTTGAGCCTGAAGCAGACCGGTTTCCAGGGCAGCGCGGGCAGCCAGTTCTTCGCGTACGGCGTCGAGGTTGTCGGCGATGCTGTCGAGAAACGCCGCACGTTCGGTCAGCGAAGTGTGGCTGTAGCTGTCGAAGGCCGCATCGGCGAGGGTTGCCGCCTGATCGATCTGCGCCGCACCGCCGAGGGCGAATTCCGGTTCGAGCAATTGGTTGGTTGCCGGGTTCAGTGCCTTCATCGTGCCCTCGGTGGCGGGCACGTCAGCGGCGCCGATCAGCAGATGTCCGGTCAGATTCATTTCGCTTCACCCTGCGACTGAAGGTTGGCGATCAGTTCGTCCGTGGTGGTGATCACATGGGCGAACGTCGGGCCGTTGAGTTCGTGGGCGGCGTGCATCATTTCCTCTTTGAACGCGGCGGTCGCATCGCGCACCAGCGTGACGTGGTAACCAAGTTCCGACGCGTAGCGGGCGGTGGCTTCGATGCAGGTGTTGGCCAGTAGGCCGACAATGATCACGTGGGTGATGCCTTGCTGTTTCAGACGAAAATCCAGGTCGGTGTTGGCGAAACCGCTGGAGCCCCAGTGTTCCTGAACCACAATGTCGCCGTCCTTCGGCGCGAAATCCGGGTGCCATTCACCGCCCCATTCGCCGCGCGCGAAGTGGTGCATATGCATGATCTTTTGTTGGGTCGGGGTGGGGTGATCCCAGTTCTCGTAGTCGCCTTTGACCCAGCGGTGATGCGGTACGATGACGACCGGAATCGGCAGGGCCCGCACGGCGCGGTCGAGTTTGCGCAGGTTGTCGAGCAAGCCATTCTGCTCGGCCATCGGTTTGAGCAGCGGAAAGATTTTGCCGCCCTCGGAGAGAAAATCGTTGTACGGATCGACCAGCAGGTAGGCGGTTCTGTCGAGCGGATAGAGAGGTTTCGACATGACGATGGACTCCGGCAATGAGAGTGATCGATGCTCAGGGCTTGTTCCCGCATCGTGTTGATATGATAATCATAGTGACTGTGAAAGAGGCAAGCCCTGATGGCTGTAAACGATAGTCTTCCCGATACGCTGTGCCCGATTTCCCGGGCCGAGGCGATCGTCGGCGACCGCTGGACGGTGCTGGTTTTGCGCGAATTGTTCATGGGCAGCCATCGCTACGACGAGATCCTGGCCCAGACCGGCGGCACGCCGCAGATGGTCGCCGCCCGTCTGAAAAGCCTCGAGGCCGACGGGTTGGTCGAGCGTCGCTTGTACAACGAGCGGCCGAAACGCTACGAGTACCACCTCACCGCAAAGGGCGAGGCGTTTTACCCGGTGATAATTGCGTTGCGCGCCTGGGGCGAGACCTGGTGCAAATCGCCGGAGGAGGGGCTGGCGGTGAACATGACCCACAAGAACTGCAATCACAGCGCGGGCCTTGGGCCGGTGTGCGATCACTGCGGCGAAGTGTTGCGCCGTGAGGATTTGATCAGCCAGCCGCAAGAGGCGTACGCCGCCGAACGGCAGGCGCGGCGTGAGGCGTTCAAGGCGAAATAGTCGATTCCAGCCAACGCAAAAAAGGCCCTCACTTTCGAGGGCCTTCGTGTATCAGCGCAAAACGGATGACTTACAGATTGTTCGCCAGTTTTCCCGAGGTCAGCCGCCGACGATAAGCAGTGTCACGAGTCGCCAGCCAGAAATACAGCGGCGAGGTCACCAGCAGGCCGACCAGCCAGGACAGGTCCGCGCCGTTGATGTGCGCCGACACCGGCCCGACGTACAGCGGCGTGTTCATGAACGGAATCTGCACCGCGATGCCGATCGCGTAAGCCAGCAAGGCCTGCGGGTTGTAACGGCCGTAGATGCCGCCATCGACCTGGAAAATCGAGCCGATGTCGTACTGGCCTTTGTGGATGGCGTAGAAGTCGATCAGGTTGATCGCGGTCCACGGCACCAGCACGACCAACAATACCAGCACCATGTCGACGAAGTGGCCGATGAAGTCCGCCGAAGCGCCGACCGCAGCGAAGCAGCAGGCCAGCAGCACGATGATCGAAATCACTGCGCGGCTCTTGGCGGTCGGAATCCAGCGGTAGGCGAAGGTTTGCACCAGGGTGATCAGCGACAGCACCGCGCCATACAGGTTGAGGGCGTTGTGGCTGATGACGCTGAGCAGGAACAGCACCAGCATCAGCGGGCCGATGGCGCCGGTGGCGAGTTTCACCGCGTCCATGGTGTCCATGCCCACCGGGGTTGCCAGCACGGCGACGGCGCCGAACACGAACGACAGACTCGAACCCAGCGCCGAACCCAGATAGGTCGTCCAGAAGGTCGCCGCCACTGGCACGTTCGCCGGCAAGTAACGCGAGTAGTCCGACACGTAAGGCGCAAACGCGATCTGCCACAGTGCCGCCAGCGACACGGTGGCGAGCCAGCCCGAGAGGTTAAAGCTGCCGCGCGTGAGGAAATCATTGGTCTGGATGTGGGTGAGGATGTAGCCGAAGCCGACCACGATGCCGATCCCCAGGACCCAGGTGCCGATGCGGTTGAGCACGTGGATGAAGCGGTAGCCGATGATCCCGATGATCCCCGAACCCAGCGCACCGATGACGATGCCGACCGGCACCGGAACGCTGTCGACCACGCCATGCAGGGATTTGCCGGCCAGCACGATGTTGGAGGCGAAGAAGCCGATGTACATGACGCCGGCAATCAATACCACCAGCAATGCGCCGAGGGAGCCGAATTGCGCGCGGCTCTGGATCATCTGCGGGATGCCCATCTGCGGGCCTTGCGCCGAGTGCAGCGCCATCAGCACACCGCCGACCAGATGGCCGACCAGAATGGCGACGATGCCCCACACCAGATTCAGGTGAAACAGCTGCACGCCGAGGGCGCCGGTGACGATGGGCAGCGGCGCGATATTGCCGCCGAACCAGAGGGTGAACAGATCCCGAACCTTTCCGTGGCGATCTTCGGGCGGCACGTAGCCGATCGTGTGTTTTTCAATGAGCGGTGCGGACGTTGATGCAGGGGTGGCCATGACGAACTCCAAGGCAAGGGCGAGTACGTGGACGTACTTCAGTGAGCGCCGGCACGGACGGCGCATTTCTTGTTGGGGTTGATCATGGGCAAGGAAAGGGCAGAGATAAATTAGTAGTTTTGTTGCTTCAGGCGTTAAAAAAACGAGCTTCTTTTTCTGTCGTAACCGCTCTGTTTCGGGTCTTTCGTGCATGCAAGCGCGAACGCAGCCGACCTCCCCAGGAGCAGCTGTCTGTCGGTGGCGGCGCATCGAAAATCTGTGCCAGTCGCTGGATTACTGTGGGAGCGGGCTTGCCCGCGAAGAGGCCATCAGCCTCAACATAAGCAGAGACTGATCTGACCCCATCATCGGAGCGCCGCCCGGACCAAGTCCGCCCCCCCAGCATGGGGCAGGTGTCAAAGGCGAATTGACGCCAGCATCCGTTGCAGCATCGCATCGCAGGCCGTGAGCTGATCGACGCTGACGAACTCGTCCGGCTTGTGGCCCTGATCCATGCTGCCGGGGCCGCACACCACCGTGGGAATCCCCACCGCATCGAACAATCCGCCTTCAGTGCCAAACGCCACGGTGCCGAAATCGTCCGAACCGCAGAACGTGGCGATCAATTGCGCAGCCTGGCTTCGGGCATCGGTGGCCAGCCCCGGATAGGCCGACAATTCACTGAAACGGATATCGCTCTGCTCGCTGACCGCCCGCATGCGCGGCAGCATTTGCTGCTCGGCGTAGGCCTTGAGTTGCTGCGCAACGACCGCCGGATCCTGCGAGGGCAGGGCGCGGATTTCGAAGTCGAAACGGCAATCGGCGGGGACGATGTTCAACGCCTTGCCACCGCTGACCACGCCGGATTGCACCGTGGAGTACGGCGGGTCGAAACGCGGATCGAGGTGTTCATCCTTGAGTTGCCGGCCGATGCGTCCCAGCTCGCCGATCAGCTCGGCGGCGCATTCGATGGCGTTGACCCCAAGTGGCGCGTAAGCCGAGTGACAGGCATGACCCTGGACATCGCAGCGCATGGCCAGTTTGCCCTTGTGCCCGAGTACCGGTTTGAGTTCGGTCGGCTCGCCGATGATGCACAACAGCGGTTTGACCGGACGCGGCTCCAGCACCTTGAGCAGCGAACGCACGCCAAGGCAGCCGACCTCTTCGTCGTAGGACAGGGCAATGTGCACCGGCAGGCGCAACGGTGCTTCGAGCAACGACGGCACCAGCGCCAGCACGCAGGCGATGTAGCCCTTCATGTCCGCGGTGCCGCGACCGTAAAGCTTGCCGTCGCGCTCGCTGAGTGCGAACGGCGGCAGCGTCCACGGCTGGCCATCGACCGGCACCACATCGGTGTGCCCCGACAGCACGATGCCCGGCTGATCGGCCGGGCCAATCGTGGCGAACAGATTGGCCTTGCTGTGCTCATCGTTGTAGATCAGTTCGCACGGCACATCGAAGCTTTCGAGATAGCTGCGCACGAAGTCGATCAGTTGCAGGTTGGACTCGCGGCTGGTGGTGTCGAACCCCACCAGCGTCTTGAGCAACGCGACGCTGTCGCTCATCGGTCGTCTCCGGCAACTCCATAACCCGGCGCCTTGGCCGGATCGAGGGCGCGGTCGATGTAGTCCTGAAGCTGCGGACGATAGGCGTCCCACAGTTTTTGCAGTTGGCCGATCGGGTCTTCATCGGCCCAGTCCACCCGCAGGTTGACGATGGGCCAGGTCAGCTCACCGACCACGACCACGGCTGCCGAATGCACCGGGCCCGCTTCACCGCCCAAGGCCTGGGCGGCGTGCAAGGCCTTGATCAGGCGATCGGCCAGTTGGCCTTCGCCGTCCTCGAACGCGCTGATCATGGCTTCGATCACTGAGCGCCCGGCGAGCATGTTGCCGGCCGCCACGCATTGTTCGCCGGACACGGCGTTGTGTTCGCCCAGGGTTTGCGCACCACTGAAATGCGCGGTCTGGCCGAGGTGATTGATCGCCGTGATCTGCCGGTACTGACTGTAGCCGTTGCGGGTCAGCACTCTATCCAGCGCCGCCTCGGGCGCCAGACCTTGCTCCATCAGGGCGAGCACTTCCGGGCCGAGCGACGGCAGAGTGATGTTCTGGCTCGACACCGCACCAACACCCGGCAACAGCCACGGGCAGCGGGCGCCGACGGCGATGCTGGAGGAGCTGATGGCGATGCCGAACTGACCGGTTTCGGGGCAACGGGCGGCGATGGAAAATGTCATGTGTGGCCTCCTTTCGCTAAGGTCGAATTACTCGGGAATCACCGCAACCACATCAATTTCCATCAGCCATTGCGGCTGGCCCAGTGCCGACACCACCAGTCCGGTGGAGATCGGAAAAACACCCTTCAGCCATTTGCCGACTTCCTGATACACCGGCTCGCGGTAGCGCGGGTCGATCAGGTAAGTGGTGGTCTTGACGATGTGGCTGAGGTCGCTGCCGGCCTCTTCGAGCAGTTGCTTGACGTTGCGCATGGCCTGTTCGGTCTGCGCGCGCGGGTCGCCGAGGCCGACCAGTTCGCCCTCGAAATTGGTCCCGACCTGACCACGCACATACACGGTGTTGCCGGCGCGCACGGCCTGGCACAGGTCGTTGTCCAGGGTCTGGTTCGGGTAGGTGTCCTTGGTGTTGAACATGCGGATGCGGGTGTGGGTTGGCTGACTCATGTGCGGCTCCTGACGAAATCGGACCCGGCGCGACGGACGCCGGGATTGAAGAGGGAAATCAAGCGTCGACGGTGTCGACAGCGTGGTTGTGCAGCGCGGCTTCGCGTTGTTCGGCATCGCGATAGGCCAGGTATTTGCGCTGGGTGGCGATGTGATCGGCCACGTGCTTGGCGTCGTGCCACACGCCCCAGATGAACGAAGAACCGCGTCGCGACTGCCACGGCAGACCGAGGAAATACACGCCCGCTTCGCTGGACACGCCGCGCTGATGCTGCGGCTTGCCGTTGTCATCGAACGCGGCGACTTTCAGCCAGGAATAGTCCACGGCAAACCCGGTGGCCCAGATGATCGAGGTGATGCCGGCGGCGGCCAGATCGAGATCGGCCAGCGGGTTTTTCACGCATTCAGGATCCGGATAAGTTTCTCGGGCTTCCGGTTCCAGTGGCAGATCCAGACCGTTGCGTTCGATGTAGGCGTCGGCGGCATCCAGCAGCGCGAGGTAGTTCTCGTCGCCGCGCTTGAGGTTGTCGCGCAGGTCCTGTTTGAAGGTCACCACGCCGTTGCTGAACGATTCGGTGACGCCGACCAGGGTCATGCCGCGATGGGCCAGGCCACGGAAGTCGATGGTGCGGCCACCGTGGGCGCCGCTGACGGCGATGGTCACGTGCTCGCGGCCGGGTTTCATCGCGGCTTGATCCCACTCGCCGAGCACGCCCAGCCACCAGCAGAAATCACGGTTGCGGTAAGCGCGGGGAGGGCGGTCGTGGGCGCCGACCGAGAGGTAAACCTGCTTGCCCGAGCGCTGCAACTCATCGGCGATCTGTACGCCCGACGAACCGGCACCGACCACCAGCACTGCGCCGGCCGGCAGTTGCTGCGGGTTGCGATAGTCGGCCGAGTGGATCTGCAGCAGACGCTCATCTTTCGGCGCAATCGCCGGGATCACCGGACGCTGGAACGGGCCGGTGGCGGCGACGACGCGGGCCGCTTCGATCACGCCCTCGGAGGTATCGACGGTGAAGCCCGGACGCCCGACATTGCGCACCACGCTTTTCACATCGACGCCGGTGCGGATCGGCGCATTGAATTTCTTCGCATAGGCTTCGAAGTAGTCGGCGACGCGTTCCTTGTGGGCGAAACCGTCCGGATCGACATCATCGAATTCCATCCCCGGAAAGCGGTCGTGCCACGCCGGGCCGTTGGCCACCAGCGAATCCCAGCGCCCGGTGCGCCAGCGTTCGGCAATGCGGTTGCGCTCCAGCACCAGGTGCGGCACACCGAGTTTGCTCAGGTGTTCACTCATGGCCACACCCGCTTGACCGGCGCCGACAACAAGCGTGTCTGTTTTTATTATTTCAGTGGTCATCTCTGATCCCTTCTCACGAGGCCGTTGGATTCAGGCCGCTGTCGACCTGTTCTCTGTGCTTGGGATCAGACTAGGGAGGGGGTGGTTATCGGTAAAATATTATTAAGCTGGCATGTGAAGATAAAAACGTGATGCAGAGGCCTGAAAGCCCCGTAAACACGGGGCTTGGCCCTTTCGCCGAAATCCGGGGCATGGAAAAAAGGGCCATCGACAGGTGTGTCGACGGCCCTTTTCAGATGGCGCTTGAGTTACATCGAATTCAACGATTAAGGAACGTCAGCAGGTCTTCGTTCAATTGCTGCGCATGGGTCACGGCAAACCCGTGCGGCGCACCGGCATAAACCTTGAGCTCGGCACCCTTGATCTGCTCGGCGGCGCGTTTGCCGGTGGTCTCGAATGGCACGATGACGTCGCCGTCACCATGGATCACCAGGGTCGGTACATCGATTTTCGCCATGTCAGGACGGAAGTCGGTTTCCGAGAACGCGGTGACGCAATCCACGGTGCCTTTAAGCGAGGCCAGCAGGGCGATGTTCAGGGTTTGTGTCAGCACGCCGTCCGAGATCTTCTGACCTTTATCGAGGCCATAGAACGGCGTGTTGAAGTCAGCGATGAACTGCGCGCGATCCTTCAAAAGACCCGCCTTGATCCCATCGAATACCGACTTGTCGACGCCCTCGGCGAAGTCCGGTTTCTTGCCGAACAGCGGCGTCACTGCGCCCAGCAACACCAGCCCGGAAACACGTTCGCTGCCGTGGCGTGCAATGTAGCGGCTGACATCGCCGCCGCCCATGGAGAAGCCGACCAGCGTCACGTCACGCAGATCCAGGTGCTCGATCAACTGCGCGATGTCATCGGCGAAGGTGTCGTAGTCGTAGCCGGTCCACGGCTGCTCGGAGCGGCCGAAGCCGCGGCGGTCGAAGGCGATGGTGCGATAGCCACGACTGCTCAGGTATTCCATCTGGTATTCCCACATGTCGGCGTCCAGCGGCCAGCCGTGGCTGAACAGCACGGGCTTGCCGCTGCCCCAGTCCTTGAAATAGATCTCGGTGCCGTCTTGGGTCTTGAACGTGCTCATGAAAACTCCTTGGGTGTGGGCCTGCGTGGATGCCGTGATGGCAGCGTTCACTATCGCGACAAAGGGCATTGGCCACTTGTACGCAGGTGCTAAGTTTCGTGGCGCACGCGTTAACGGTTTGGCGGCATGAGTTGTAAGATGCAACCGCATCGAACCTGCCGTTTTGCCGGAGACACCCGAAATGAAGCGCAAAAGCCTTGCGGGCAATGCCTGCCCGATCGCCCGGACACTCGACCTGATCGGCGACTGGTGGTCGCTGCTGATCATCCGCGACGCGCTGGAAGGCATCAGTCGTTTCAGCGATTTCGAGAAGAGCCTGGAAATCGCCAAGAACATGTTGAGCACCCGGCTCAAAGGGCTGGTGGAGCGTGACATCCTGCGCCTGGCGCCGGCGTCCGATGGCAGCGCCTACAAGGAGTACGTGCTGACTGAAAAGGGCCGAGCCTTGCAAACCGTGATCGTCGCGTTGTCGCAGTGGGGTGGGGAGTTCATGTTCGAGCCGGGCGAGGCGGGGTCGGTGATGGTCGATGCGCAGAAGGGGCAACCGATTCGCAAGCTTGAGTTGCGGTCAGCCGATGGTCGAGTGCTGGCACCGGAGGATGTGGCGACGAAACGGGCTGTTGAGTACTGAGGTAAAGTGACCGGGGTCTGTTGGATATTTCGTTTTCGGAACGTTCTCTGATTTGGTGACCGTTTTTCCTTGGTTGATCTACGAAACATCCTGCATCTCTGTCGGAGTCGGACGATTTCACCGATGCCGCTCGTCGGCCACACTATTTCGGTGAATCCTTAAATTGACGTCAGAATAGTGGCACTTTAACATGGCGCCACTATTCTGATATCGCTTTCCGTCTCGAGGGATCGAACATGTCCTCACCCGCCCTCGTGGCGAGGTTGTGCCTGGCTTTGCTATGCCTTTCTCCGCTCCAAACCGCACTTGCAGCACCCACCCCCGGTGAAACCGACCTGATTCGCGAACGCCAGAACCGTCTGCTCGAAGAGCAGCAGCGACGGCTCGAAGAGCTCAAGGATCTACCTGGCAAAGAGGCCAAACCGGCTCAGCCGGAAGCCCCCACCGACACGCGTTGCTTTCAGATCAACGACATCGAGCTCAAAGGCGCCGACAGCCTGTCGCAGAGTGACAGGACTCGCCTGCTCAAGCCCTACATCGGCCAGTGCCTGGGCGTGCCACAGCTCAACGAGTTGCTGAAAGTCATCACCGACCACTACATCGAGAAGGGATTGGTCACCAGTCGTGCCTACTTGCCGCAACAGGACCTGTCCGGCGGGCACCTGAAAGTACTGGTGGTCGAAGGCAAACTCGAGGGCTTGAAAGGCGCCGACAACAGCAAGCTCTCTGAGCGTGAGTTGTCGATGGCGTTTCCCGGCAAGGCCGGTGAGCTGGTGAACCTGCGCGAGATCGAGCAGATGGTCGATCAGCTCAATCGCCTGCCGTCCAATCAGGCAAAAATGGAGCTTTCGCCGGGCAAGAACGTTGGCGGCAGTGAGGTGCTGGTCACCAATACTCCGCAAAAGCCCTGGCGCGCAGGGCTGTCGCGCAGCAACGACGGCCAGCGCAGCACCGGCGAGCAGCAGTGGGGCACGACATTCGACTGGGACAGCCCGCTGGGCCTGGCCGACCAATTGAGTCTGCGCGGCGGTCATGACGCAATGACCGATCATCAGCACACCTCCAACAACGCCATGCTCAACTACAACCTGCCGTGGGGCTGGTGGAACTTCAGCTACACCTACAGCCAGAGTGAGTACCGCTCGCAGATCGCTGCCAACGGCTACAACTTCAAGCAGACCGGCGACAGCGAGAACCATCAGTTGCGCGCCGAGCGGGTGATCCATCGCGACTCGGTGAGCAAGACCTCCCTCAGCGCCGGTCTGTCGTATCTGCGCACCAACAACTTCATCGAAGACAGCAAGCTCAAGCTGAGCAGCAACCGCATCAGCGAAGCACAGTTCGGCTTCAACCATGGGCGGCGGATCGGCAGCGCCTTCGTCAACTTCGACGCCGGCATGCAGGAAGGTATCGGTGCATTCGACGCTCAGGGCAGTCACGATCCAGGCCCCGGCGAGCCTGACGCGCGCTACCGCAAATACACCGCAACCCTGAGCTATCTGCAGCCATTCAAAGTGTGGGGCGAGTCCTTCACCTTCAGCAGCCTGATGACCGGCCAGCGCAGCGAAGACGTGCTGTTCAGCCCGCAGCGCACCAGCCTCGGCGGGTCGTCTTCGATTCGTGGCTACAAGGATCAATCGCTGTCTGGCGACAGCGGCGGCTATTGGCGCAACGACCTGCGCTGGTCGCGCCCGATCAACGCCGAATGGCTGCGCCCGGTGTTCGCCGAATACGGCACCAGCCTTGGCTACGACCAGGGCGTGATCCGTGGCGACCGTTACAACGGCGAGCAACACGGGCGCATGTCGAGCAACTCGCTGGAGCTGTTTGCGCGTGGCGAACACGTGGCAGCAAGTGTGACTTTTGCCCATTCCCTGGAACGCCCTGACGTGCTGACCGAGCGCGAAGCGCCGATCTATTTCCGCGTGGATTTCTTCCTCTAGTTTTTGCCCTTTCCGAGATTCTGCTATGGACTTCCGCCAACTGGCCTTTCTGGCCAGTCAGCCTTCTGCTGCCGTAAAAAACCGTGAACACTTCTGGGGCATGCCCAAACGCGGACTGGCGTTCCTGCTGGCCAACGTCATGTTCTGGCAGCCAATGTGGGCGCAGGCAGACGGAATTGTGGTCAGCGCGCCCGGCACCATGCTCGACCGGGCGGGCAACGGCGTGCCGATCATCAACATCGCCACACCCAACGGCGCAGGGCTGTCGCACAACCAGTTCCACGATTACAACGTCGACGCCCAAGGCCTGATCCTCAACAACGCGACCAGTCGAACTCAGCTGACGCAGATGGGCGGGATCATTCTCGGTAACCCGAATCTGCGCGCAGCAGCTGCGCAAACCATCCTCAACGAAGTCAACGGTGGCAGTCCGAGCCAGTTACGCGGGTATACCGAAGTGGCGGGGCAGTCAGCGCGCGTGATCGTCGCCAACCCGTACGGCATCAGCTGTAACGGTTGCGGCTTCATCAATACACCACGCGTCACCCTCACCACCGGTAAACCGGTACTCGATGGCGCGGGTCGGCTGGATCGATTCCAAGTCGATCAGGGCAGCGTTTCCATCGATGGCAAAGGTCTGGACGCCAGCGCTGTCGACAGCTTCGAAATCATCACCCGCAGTGCGCAGATCAACGCGCAGATTCACGCCAAACGCCTGAACATCACCACCGGTCGCAACGATGTAAACGCCGAAACGCTCAACGCCACCGCGCGTGCCGATGACGGCAGCGCCAAGCCGCAGCTGGCGATCGACTCTTCGGCACTCGGCGGGATGTACGCCGGGGCAATCAAACTGGTCGGGACCGAGGCCGGTGTCGGCGTAAAACTGGCAGGCGAACTGGCGGCGAGCGCAGGCGATATCCAGATCGACGCCAATGGCCAACTGACGCTGGCCAAAGTCACGGCCAGCAATGCGGTCGACATCAAAGCCAAGGGTCTCGAAGCCCAGCAGTCCGTTTACGCGGGCACGCAACTGGCGGTGCAAACCGCACAGGATCTGGTCAACCAGCAAAGCCTTGCCGCCAGGGACAGCGTTCGCCTGACCAGTGGCGGCAAACTGGTCAATTCCGGCGTGATCGAGGCCGGGGTGAATGCGGACAACAGCCGCAACAGCAATGGCGATCTCACCCTCAACAGCGGCACCGTGAGCAACCGTGGCAGTGTGTTGGCCAGTCGCTCGCTGAGCGCCAATACCGCAGGTTTGTTCGATAACCAGAACGGTATTGTTCAGGCCAAAAACGTCGCGCTGAGCGCCACTCGCCTCGTCAACCAAGGTACTGACGCACGGATCTACGGCGAAACCAGTCTTGCTTTCAACGTCCCGGCCATCGTCAACCTCAGCGGCTTGATCCGCTTCGCCGATGGCCAGGCGGCAACGCTCTCCGTTGATAATCTGGACAACCGCAAAGGCCGGATTGAAATCGCCGGCGGCAGTCTGAAAATCAATGCGCGGGCGCTGCATAACGACGACGGCAAAATCATCGCCGGACGTCTGGATATCGATACCCGACAGCTCGATAACGCTGGCGGCCTGATTGCTGCCAGCCAAAGCGACACCAAAGTCGTTGCCCACGAGCGTCTGGACAACGGCAAAGGCAAGATCCAGGCAAAGACCGACCTCGTCGTATCGGGTGCGGAGCTGCTCAATCAGGGCGGTACGTTGGCCGCCGATTCGATTCGGATCACCGGCACTCGGCTGGACAACAGCAGCAAGGGTGTCATCAGTGCCGAAAACGGAAATGTTGACCTGACGCTGGATCAGGATTTCGACAACCACGACGGCAAGGTGCAGGCATCGAAACGCTTGAGCGTCGCTGCCCAGAGCATCGACAACCGCAATGCCAGCCTGACCGGCAAAACCCTCGGGTTGACCAGTCGCGGCAAACTCGACAACACCCAAGGCACGATTTCATCCGATGACAGCGTGCTGGCCAGCGAAGACCTGGACAACACTCAGGGCCTGATTCAGGGCAACACGACCCTGAACCTGACCGCACGCGATCTGGACAACACCAACGGCCAACTGCTCGGCGGTGTTGTCGATGCGACGCTGGACAATCTCACCAGCAATGACAAAGGCACTATCAGCGCCGAAGCCGGCAAGCTCACGCTGGTCGTGAACAAGCACCTGAACAATGCCTTGGGTCGACTGCAAGCCAGCCAGGGTGATGTAGGTATTCACGCCGACAGTGTCGACAACCGCAAAGGCGTGGTGGCTGCGCAACAATTGCTGTTGGTCGCTCGCAATGGCCACATCGACAACCGTGGCGGGCGGGTGATCGGCGATCGCCTTGACCTGCAAGCCGCCAGCCTCGACAACGGCGAGGGCGGTCTGTTGGCGGCGGGTGTTGACGGCGCTCGGCTGATTCTCAAGCAAACCGTTGCCGGTCAGTCGCAACTGCTCAATCAAAAGGGCCGGATCCAGAGCGACGCTGACCTGTACATCGAAAGCGACACGGTCGACAACCGTGCCGGTGTCCTGCTGGGCAAAACCATTGAAGTCAACGCGATTGAACTGAACAACAGCGACAAGGGCGGCATCGTCGGCACGGGCGGTGACATTACGCTGAAAATCGCCGGGGTCTTCAAAAACGTCACGGGCGTGGTCGACGCCGCCGAGCAACACCTGCTGCTCGAACAACTGGTCGAACTCGACAATCGCGGCGGCACATTGCGCGGTCAGCGTCTGGACATCACCAGTACGTCGATCGACAACCGTGACTCGGGCCAGATCATTGCAGGCAGCGATGGTCTGAAAATCGTCGGCAGCACCGTGCTGAATCAACAGGGTGCAATCCTCGCCAATGGCAGCCACGCAGAACTCGCGCTCGGCGCCGGCAACCTGCAGAACCAGGGCGGTACGCTACAGGCCGACACCCTCGACATTACCAGCGCCGACCTCGACAACAGCGCAGTCAACGGCAAGGCCGGTTTGATCTCCAGCCTGCTGGGCGATCTGAAGTTGACGGTGACACGTCTGACCAACCGCGCCGGCAAGATCTTCGGCAAAGACCAGGTCGTTTTCGATGGCTCCAGCCTGGACAACTCGGGCGGCGAGATCAGCGGCAATCGACTGGGCCTCGAGGCGGTCAGTCAGATTCTCAATCAGGGCGGACTGATCGAGTCGGGCACGGACCTGAAACTGATCGGCGGCCAACTGAACAACAGCGCTGGCGGGCAGATTCGCGCACTGGGCGGCGCCTCCAGCCAGATCAAACTGACCGGCAACCTGAACAACCAGAACGGCGTCATCGAGATCGGCAGCCAGGATCTGGAACTTGCCGGTGCCCAGCTCAACAACCTCAGCGGCAATGTTCGTCACGCCGCTCAAGGGCTGTTCGATCTGGACCTGAGCAACCTGACCGGCTCTCAAGGCAGCCTCACCGGCCTGGGCAAAGGCGTTTGGGATATCGCTTCGGTCAATGGCGTGGGCACCTGGCAACTGAATGGTGGCCTGACCTACACCAGCACGCAGGGGTTGACCCTCAACGCCGGGGATCGTATCGCCAGTGCCTCGGCACTCAAACTGAATGTCGCAAGCCTGGAAAACGCCGGCGAACTGGCCAGCGACGGTGACCTTACGCTGAGCCTGGGTGGCAACCTGATCAACAGCGGACGGGTGTCCGCCAAACAGAAATTGGTTATCGGCGCCAACGACCTGATTCAGCGGGATGGCCGTCTGGTCAGCGGTGGCGACACCGAGCTGACACTGCGCGGCACCCTCGACAACCTGGGTCGACTGATTGCCAACCAAAACCTCACGGTCTCCGCTGCGCGGATCGACAACAAAGGCACGCTGGGCGCACAAGGCAACCTTCTGTTCAATGCCACCAACGGCATCAGCAACGGCCCTGACACGCTGTTGTTCAGCGGCGGCACGATGGAGTTGCACGGCAACAGCCTGAGCAACTTCTATGGCGATATTTACAGCCGCGGCAAGCTGACCTTCGACGCCGTCGGCGGTGGTCGGGCCTCATCGTTCAGCAACCTGTCGGGCACCCTCGAAGGCGAAGGTGACATCGACATCAACGCCGTTTCGTTTGAAAACGCCAAGGCAGAATTCGAGATGACCTCGGGGCAGTCGTCCGGCAGCCTGAGCTGGGTGTGTGGTCAGCATTGCGGCGGCGGTGACGGCTGGAAGCGCGGCACCATCACCATCACCACCGATTTCAACGACCAGGTCTTGAAGGACTCTCGCGCCGCACGGTTTGTCGCTGGCAAGAACCTCACCATTCATGCCAATAACGTCGAGAACCGCTACAGCCTGCTGGCCGCGAACGGCGATCTGACTGTGTCTGCCGACAGTCTGCTGAATCAGGGGGCCGTGTCGCGCTCGGGCCATCGGGTGGTGAAGATCGGTACTCCCGGGCACATCGACAACAGCCTCTGGGACAAGATGGAGTTCATCGACATCCCGGCCTTCAACGCGGCAACCGCTGCGGGCAACTTCGACGAGGAGCGCTTCAACGAACTGGTCAGCCGCTCCAGCGACTCACGCTTTTCGCAGATGAGTGACGTCACCACTTGGGATGAAAACGGCAACAACGTCTATTCGGCGGTGCTCCAGGCCGGTGGCAAAGTCAAACTGGACGTCGCTCACAGCATCCAGAACGGCACGCTCTACGACAACACCTACGATCAACTGACCGGCAAGCTCTCCAGCGATCAGACGACTTCGGTCGGCGGCATCAACATCAACCTGGGCAAGCACAGCACTGACGCCAGCGCCCAGGCGCCGAAAGACGTTACGCGTATCGAGCGCGTGGATGCCGATGGTGTGAAGCAGATCAGCTTCGTGCCTGTCGACTTCAAAGGCGTGCCATTTGCCGCTGTGGATCCGACGGCGTCCTCGACTTTCCGTCTGCCGAAAGGCCCGTACGGCATGTTCGTGCAGAGCTCGAACCCGCAGAGCCGTTACCTGATCGAAACCAACCCGGAGCTGACCCAATCCGCGCCGTTCATGAGCTCCGATTACCTGCTGGGCAAACTAAGTTTCAGCGCCGATGAAGCGGCTCGCCGCCTGGGCGATGGCCGCTACGAGACGCGACTGATCAGCGACGCGGTGATGGCCCAGACCGGTCAGCGTTTCCTCGCTGGTGGCCTGAACAACGATTACGAGCAGTTCCGTTATCTGATGGATAACGCGCTCGCCAGCAAAAATGAGCTGAACCTGTCGGTAGGCGTGAGCCTGACGTCCGAGCAGGTGGCGGCATTGACCCACGACATCGTCTGGATGGAAGAACGCGTTGTCGACGGTCAGAAAGTGCTGGTGCCGGTGCTCTATCTGGCCCAGGCCGAGTCACGCAACGTGCGTGGCGGCAGTCTGATTCAAGGTCGCGACCTGGAACTGATCGCGGGGAATGATCTGGTCAACGTCGGCACGTTGCAGGCGACCAAGGATCTGTCTGTCGACGTCAAAGGCAGTCTTTATCAGGGCGGGCTGGTCGAAGCCAACGAGCGCATCACGCTCATGGCCTCCGACAGCATTCGCAACGCATTGGCCGGCGAGATTCGCGGCAATCAGGTCAGCCTCACCAGCCTCAAGGGCGACATCGTCAACGATCGCACCGCTGTCGCCGTACGTGACGGCAACGGTATGCGCACCCTGGTGGACGAAGGAGGCAACATCAGCGCACGCGACACGCTGACGATCAAGTCGGGCAACGACCTCGTCAACTCGTCGTCCATCAGCAGCGGCGGCGACGCCACCCTGAGCGCCACTCGCGACATCAACCTGTTGGCGACGCGCAACGAAAGCGAACTGCACGAATCGTTCGATGGCGGCCATCGCTCGGTCATCACCACCACCGTGGAGAACCTCGGCTCCAGTGTGAAAAGTGGCGGCAACCTGAAGCTCGACGCCGGCCGCGACCTCAACGTCGTGGCCAGCACCGCCGAGGCCAAGGGCAACCTGACCGCCGACGCCAAACGCGACATCTACCTGTCCTCTGCGGGCGACGAACACAACGTCGAAACCCACAGCAAGGACGGCAAGAAACGCGTTCACGAAGAAGACAACCACACCGTCCAGAAGGCTGCCGAGTTCATTGCCGGTGGCGATGTCAAAACCAGCTCCGGTCGCGACACGACCCTGGTGGCAAGCAAGATCAGCGCAGGTAATGAAGCCTATGTCTACGCGGGCAATGACCTGAATCTGCTGGCCGCGCAGAACAAGGACTACACCCTCTATGACATGAAGGAAAAGGGCGGCTTCGGCGCCAAGAAAATGCAGCGCGATGAAGTTACCCAGGTCACTCATGTTGGTAGCGAGATCAAGACTGGGGGCAATCTCACGCTGGTTAGTGAGGGGGATCAGCGCTATCAGGGCGCCAAGCTCAACAGTGGTAAAGACCTGACCTTGGACAGCGGTGGCAGCATTACCTTTGAGGCAGTGAAGGATTCCCATCAGGAAAGCCACGACAAGAGCAGCAGTAGCGCGGCCTGGACCAGCATGGAAAGCAAAGGCCAGGTTGACGAAACACTGCGCCAAAGCCAACTGATTGCCAAAGGTCAGACGCTTATTAAAGCGGTTGACGGGCTTCACATAGACATCAACCAGATCAATCAGCAAAGCGTCAGTCAGGCAATCGACGCGATGGTTAAAGCCGACCCGAGTATGGCCTGGTTGAAAGACGCCGAAGCGCGAAATGATGTGGATTGGCGTCAAGTCCAAGAGCTGCATGACCGCTGGAATGAAAGCCATTCCGGGTTGGGTGGCCCTGCGATGATCATCGTCATCATCATCGTCACCTACTTCACCGCCGGTGCGGCTTCAGGCCTTGTGGGGGCTGGTGCGACTGCTGGTTCCGGCACAGCAATGTCTGCTGGTTTGGCCGCGACAGCCACCAGCGAAGCAGTGGCCGCCGGTTGGGCGAACGCGGCACTCACTGCCATGATCACTTCGGCAGCCAGCACGGCGGCCGTCAGCACCATTAACAACAAAGGCAATCTCGGAGCGGCGCTCAAAGAAACCTTCAGTGTCGAGAACCTGAAAAATTACATTGTGGCCGGAGGCACCGCGGGTTTGACCACCGGTTTCTTCAATGACTGGACCAGCAGCACGACCGGTACATCGCCCGCGCTGACGGAATCCACCAAAGGCGCATTGGCCAATACCGGCAAAGTTGTTGTTGCTGATTCCGGTGGTTTGAGCAGCCTGCAAGGTATCGCGCACTTTACCGAAAACCAGTTGTTGCAAAATTCCACCTCGGCATTGCTCAACAAAGCCCTGGGCCGTGAAGGCAGCTTGAACGATGCGGTGCAAAAAAGCCTGGTGAATGCGTTTACCGCCTATGGCTTCAACCTGGTAGGTGATATCGGGGTGAGTAACCACTTGCAGGAAGGTGGTCTGGAGAAGATAGGCCTGCATGCGCTGATGGGGGGCTTGAGCTCACTGGCCTCGGGTGGGGACTTCAAAACGGGCGCCTTGGCAGCCGGAGTCAACGAAGCGCTGGTCGCCGACCTGGCGTCGGCGTATTCCGGAATGTCGAAGGACGATAGAGAACGATTGTTGCTGATGAACTCGCAACTGATCGGAGTTTTGACGACCGCTGTGCAGGACCCGAATGCCGATGCTGACAAGCTGCAACTAGGATCATCGATCGCACAGAGTGGTACTCAATACAACTACTTGAGTCATCAGGATGTAAAAGACCTGGAAAAGGCGCTCAAGGAATGTAAAGACAACTGTGATGCGGTTCGAGCTGAGTTTGCCAAGCGTGATGCGGATAACACGGCTCGGCTCAATAACTGTTGGGCGACCGGTGATTGCGCGAAGATCAAGGCTGAGATTGATGAAGGCTCTTTTGCATTAAACGAACTTTGGCAAAATGACAAAACGGGGATTACAGATCAATTCCTCCATAGCAATATCGCCGACTCGACCAACGCCAGGACGCGAGCTGTTCTCGACCACCTTCCGAAAGGGGATCCGGCTAATGCAGTGAAATTGTTGGCTGCAGCGGGGATTATTGCTCTGGCGCCGGAAGCGATTGGTTTGCTTGGACAGTTGACCACCAGAGCTGCAGCCTCCTGCGCAGCCAACCCAGTCCTGTGCGCGAACGAAGTCGCGATCTGGACAGCTGAGGCAGGGATGTCGGAAGCACTTCCTGTCGGATTGGGGACCGCGGCAGGAGGGTTGACAGCCAAAGAGCTAAGTGATCTTCGCGGCTTGATGGAGATAGAAGCGAAAACTGGGGTTAAGCTAACGGCTGAGCAAGTTGGGGCAATTGTTGGGCCGGCAGCGACAGGTGCAAAAGAAATCGTGTCATTTGACACGAAGTCGGTGTTGACGCAGAAGGTTGCAGATCTGCGTGCCACGTTAACGGGCAGTGCGAAGACCAGCGGTAACATGGGTGTTGCACAGATCGACATCCCTGGCATTCAGCCGACAATGGCAGCGTCAAGCCGTATCGGTGTAACTACAGCCGATCAGCAGGCGTTAGGATTTGTTGGCGAGGTCTCTGAGACGTTTCCAAGCATGGTTGTACCGACCGCAAGTAATCCCCCAGTGATGCTCAACAGGGCAATAGATTCGGAGGCGAAAATTTTGAACAATATTGCCGCGCAATTGGGAGATAACGCATCAGTGAGTGGGACTATTAACTTGCTCACAGAGCGGCCGCCGTGCGCAAGTTGCTCAAATGTTATTGATCTATTCAAGGCTAAATATCCAAACATTACTGTCAATGTTTTCGATAATGGTGGTGTAATTCGTCCAACCAAGAAAAAAGGAACCTGAGATGTTGCACGAAGAGCGCGTTACTTACGAAGTCCTTAAATCATGGGCGCTGGAGTGTTATTACGAGGGGTGCCGTGATCATGCGGTGATGAAGGGGTGGCCTCATGAGCAGATAATGGGATATGTCGATTACCAATTTGAAAACGTTTTTGAGCGCCCAGTAGAGAATTTCATGTGGCGGGTCATCTTGCTGGTTTTATCTGGCGGATGGCATCAGGAATGGTATTTTCGAGCGCGCCAACTGCTTGAAGAGCAAGTAGCAAAAAATGGAATTGATAATATTTTGGTGGGAGTGCCTGCCGGTGAATCAGAGTTGTTTCGGCATGACCTGAAAGTATTGAAGCTCATCTGAAGGTGTAAAAAGGGGCTGGACTATTAATAAATCCGCCCCTTTTTTAACCCCCTCGTAGCAAGGGGCGTGAATATTTACTCAGAGACTCGCAGTCTGAGAAAAAGTGGGAAAAAAAGGGAAAAAGGGGACAGATTTATTTGATTAATAAATCGGTCCCCTTTTTATGTGTCAGACGAAAAAAAGCGCCCCGACGTTCTGTTCGGGGCGCTTCTACATTCAGGGTCGCTTAGCGTATTTAACGAAACGCCGGCACCACATGCTTGATAAACAGCTCCAGCGACTTCTTCTTCTCCGCATGCGGCAAGCTGTTGTCGCACCAGAAACTGAACTCATCCACCCCCAGTTCCTGGTAGTACTTGATCCGCGGAATGATCTCTTCCGGTGTGCCGATCATGGCGGTCTTGTGCAGGCTCTCCAGTTCAAACTCCGGACGCCCGGCAAACTTCTCTTCCGGGCTCGGGGCGAGGAAGCCGTTCACCGGCACTTCCTTGTTGCCGAACCAGGCGTCGAACGTGCGATAGAAACGTGAGATGGCTTTCGCGCCCACCTTCCAGCCTTCCGGGTCATCCGCCGAATGCACGTGGGTATGACGCAGCACCATCAATTGCGGACGCGGCACATCGGGGTTGTTGTCCAGCGCGGTCTGGAATTTGTTTTTCAAATCGAGGACTTCTTCATCGCCTTTCATCAACGGCGTGACCATCACGTTGCAGCCGTTGGCCACGGCGAAGTTGTGCGAGTCCGGGTCGCGGGCGGCGATCCACATTGGCGGGTTGGGCTTCTGGATCGGTTTCGGCACGCTGGTGGAGGTGGGGAATTTCCAGATCTCGCCGTTGTGGGCGTAGTCGCCTTGCCACAGGGCGCGGACCACCGGGACCATTTCCCGTAGCGCCTGACCGCCGCTGGAGGCGGGCATGCCGCCGGCCATGCGATCGAATTCAACCTGGTAGGCGCCGCGGGCCAGACCGACTTCCATCCGGCCGTTGCTGATCACGTCGAGCAACGCGCATTCACCAGCGACCCGCAGTGGGTGCCAGAACGGCGCGATGATGGTGCCGGCGCCCAGGTGAATGGTGGTGGTCTTGGCCGCGAGGTAGGCCAGCAGCGGCATCGGGCTCGGCGAGATGGTGTATTCCATCGCGTGGTGTTCGCCGATCCACACGGTGCTGAAACCACCGGCCTCGGCCATCAACGTCAGTTCGGTCAGGTCTTCGAACAGTTGACGGTGGCTGACGCTTTCGTCCCAGCGTTCCATGTGTACGAACAGGGAAAATTTCATGACGCTACCTCGAATCTCTTGTGGTCGGCCGGTCGCTTGCCGGCCTGTTTAAGTGCAATCGCGCGGATCAGGCGAAGGCGGGCAGGGCGCCCATCTTGCCGTGGCAATACACCAGCGGGCCGGCGTCTTGCTGAGGGACGATGAGGTTTTTCACCGCACCGACCATGATCGCGTGGTCGCCGCCTTCGTATTCGCGCCACAGCTCACATTCGATGATAGCTGTCGCGTTGGCCAGGATCGGGTTGCCCAGTTCGCTCAGCGTCCACTCGATGCCCTGCGCCTTGTCCTTGCCTTTGCGGGCGAAGGCATAGGCTTCGCTCTGCTGACCGCCGGACAACACGTGAATGGCAAAGCGTTTGTTCTTGATCAGGACGGGGTAGGAATCGGAACTGTAGTTGGGGCAGAACAGCACCAGCGCCGGATCCATCGACAGCGAGCTGAAGGCGCTGGCGGTCAGACCGACGATCTGGCCGTCGTCATCCAGCGTGGTGATGACGGTAACGCCGGACGGGAACGAGCCCATGACTTGTTTGTAGACGGCAGCATCGATCATTGGTCAATCCTCGAGTGCGGTGAAGCGTGTTTTTATGTGTTTATGGGTCTGATGGTATACCGTAATACATCGATTGCAAGCGCTTTTTTGGTGAAACGATAAACGTGGTGCATTCGTCGGAAACTCAACAGTTACGGGCCTTTCGTCTAGCCGTAAGGTCTTGATATCGGAGAGGATGCCGGATCAGTTAACGCCGCAAACAGCGGATCAGTCTTGTGAAAATGTTGGAATACCATAATATGGTGTTCATCTGAGGGGCGGCCACGAATCTCCCCCGGTTTGGCTTCATACAACGATAAGAACAGACCCAATCGAGTTCATTTTTATGTCCCAGATGTCCCGGCAAGATCCGTTGATCGAGAATCACACGGTCGACTACGTCCCACTCGCGGAACGCCACGGGAAGGCCCGCGACCTTTTCACGCTTTGGTTCAGCACCAATATTGCGCCACTGCCTATCGTTACCGGCGCCATGGTGGTTCAGGTATTTCATCTCGACTTGTTCTGGGGGCTGCTGGCGATTGCGCTGGGGCACATGATCGGCGGCGTGGTGATCGCCCTGGCATCGGCGCAAGGCCCGCGCATGGGCATTCCGCAGATGGTCCAGAGTCGTGGTCAATTCGGGCGTTACGGTGCGCTGTTGATCGTGTTCTTCGCGGCGATCATCTATATCGGCTTCTTCATTTCCAACATCGTGCTGGCCGGCAAATCCATCGTCGGCATTGCGCCGTCGGTGCCGGCGCCGTTGAGCATTCTGATCGGCGCCCTCAGCGCCACGGCCATTGGCGTGATTGGCTACAACTTCATCCACACGCTGAACCGCATCGGCACCTGGGTGATGGGCAGCGCGCTGCTGGCCGGGTTCATCTACATCTTTGCCCATGAGTTGCCAGCGGACTTCTTCACCCGTGGCAGTTTCAATCTTTCGGGATGGCTGGCGACGGTATCGCTGGGGATCATCTGGCAGATCAGCTTTTCGCCGTACGTCTCCGATTATTCCCGTTACCTGCCGGCGGACATCGGGATCAGCAAGCCATTTATCGCGACTTATCTGGGCGCCACGCTGGGCACGATTCTGTCGTTCACCTTCGGCGCGGTGGCGGTGTTGGCAACGCCGGAAGGCACCGAAGCGATGGCGGCGGTCAAGCAGTCGACCGGTTGGCTGGGGCCGATTCTGATGGTGCTGTTCCTGCTCAACATCATCAGCCACAACGCGCTGAATCTGTATGGCGCGGTGCTGTCGATCATTACCTCGATCCAGACCTTCGCCAGCCAATGGACGCCGAGCATCAAGGTACGGGTGATCTTGTCGAGTGTAGTGTTGGCGGGCTGTTGCGTGGTGGCGCTGGGTGCGTCGGCGGATTTCATTTCCGAGTTCATCGGGCTGATTCTGGCGCTGCTGCTGGTGCTGGTACCGTGGGCATCGATCAACCTGATCGACTTCTATCTGATCAAGCGCGGCAACTACGACATCGCCTCGATCTTCCGCGCCGACGGCGGCATTTATGGGCGCTTCAACCTGCACGCGATCGTTGCCTACTTCATCGGCATCATTGTGCAGCTGCCATTCGCCAACACATCGTTGTATGTCGGGCCGTACGCCAATCTGGTGGAAGGCGCGGACCTGTCGTGGCTGGTCGGCCTGATCGTGACGTGCCCGCTGTATTACTGCCTGGCGACCCGTGACCAGACTCAGCAGAGCAGGTCGGCGCGGTTGGGTTTTACCGACTGAGCGTTCGCAAGCTGTTCAAACAATGCCCGGCACTTCGCCGGGCATTGTTGTTTCCGCATCCCGGCGGTCACGTAAATTGGCCATTTCGATCCCCTTTTGGCCAACCGGCTACTGTCCGGCGACTACGCTGTCAGCAAGAATCGAAGCTACAACAAGACGCTGCATCTTCCTTGCCCTTGGCTGACCTGACAGCCGCTGCCGTGTACAGAACATAAAAACCATCGACTCACGCTGCATTCGGGGAAACACAACATGGTCACGATGAAACGCATTCTGGGCGCCACTGTTTTCGGGCTGACGCTGCTGGCCAGCGCAGTTCAAGCCGAACAGCGCGAACTGCGGGTGTACAACTGGGCGGATTACATCCTGCCGTCGGTGCCCAAGGATTTCGCCGCCAAAAGCAACATCAAAGTGACCTGGGACACCTTCGACACCAACGAATCGCTCGAAGCCAAACTGCTGACCGGTAACTCCGGCTATGACCTGGTGGTGCCGTCGAATCAGTTCCTCGATACCCAGATCAAGGCCGGCGTGTTCCAGAAACTCGACAAGTCCAAGCTGCCGAACTGGAGTCACCAGGACCCGGCGCTGCTCAAGTTGCTCGACGCCAACGACCCCGGCAACCAGTACGGCGTGCCCTACATGGTCGGCACGGTGCTGATCGGCTTCAACCCGGCCAAGGTCAAGGCGGCGCTCGGCGAGAATGCACCGGTGGACAGTTGGGACCTGGTGTTCAAACCGGAGAACATGGAAAAGCTGAAATCCTGCGGCGTGGCGATGCTCGATTCGCCATCGGAAATCCTGCCGCTGGCCTTGCATTACCTGGGCCTGGACCCGAACAGCCAGAACCCTGCCGACTATGAGAAAGCCAAGGACCTGATGCTCAAGGTTCGCCCTTACGTCACCTACTTCAACTCGGCCAAATACATGACCGACATCGCCAACGGCGACATCTGCGTAGCCATCGGTTACTCCGGCAGCTTCTACCAGTTCGGCAATCGGGCCAAAGAAGCGGGCAACGGCGTGGTGGTCGACTGGCGCTTGCCGAAGGAGGGCGCGCCGATCTGGTTCGACACCTTCGCTATTCCGAAGAGCGCGAAGAACGTTGAGGAGGCTCACGAGTTCCTTAACACCTTGCTCGATCCGAAAGTCATCGCGTCGATCAGCGACTTCCTCGGTTACCCGAATGCCAACAAGGATTCGCTGCCGCTGATCAACAAGGAAATTACCGGCAACCCGAACCTGACGCCGACCAGCGAAGCGCTGAAAAAACTGTACGTGGTGCAACCGTTGCCGCAGAAACTGGAGCGGGTGCGGACCCGGGTGTGGACCAGCATCAAGTCGGATAAATAAGCCCAAAACCGGGGGAGCGAACCACGTTCGCTTCCCCGGTCGTTATTTCGCCTGACTTTGTTCGGCCGACTTGTCCTTTGTCAGGATCAGGCTAAGCACCACCGACGCCAAAATCAGCCCGCCGACGATCGCCAGCGACCACTCCACCGGCATGTGAAACCACGGCATCACCGTCATCTTCCCGCCGATGAACACCAGCACCAGCGCCAGCCCGTACTTGAGCAGATGAAAGCGGTCGGCCATGTCCGCCAGCAGAAAGTACAGCGCCCGCAGGCCCATGATCGCGAAAATGTTCGAGGTGAAAATGATGAACGGATCAGTCGTCACCGCGAAAATCGCCGGGATGCTGTCGACCGCAAACATCAGGTCGCTGGCTTCGATCAGCACCAGCACCAGAAACATCGGCGTGGCCCAGCGCACACCGTTCTGCAGCACAAAAAAGCGCTCGCCGTGAAAGCTGTTGGTGATCCGCATATGCCCACGCACCCAGCGCAAGAGCGGGTTGTTATCGAGGTCCGGTTGCTGCTCGGCGAACACCAGCATCTTGATCCCGGTGATGATCAGGAACACGCCGAACACATACAGCAGCCACGTGAACTGCGACACCAGCCATACCCCGGCAAAAATCATCGCCGCGCGCATCACGATCGCCCCGAGCACGCCATACAGCAGCACCCGGCGCTGCAACTCCGGGGGCACGGCGAAGTAGCTGAAGATCATCACGAAGACGAACATGTTGTCGATCGACAGCGACTGCTCGATCAGGTAACCGGTGAGAAATTCCAGGGTCTTGACCTTGGCGATTTCGGGACCGAATTCGCCGTTCAGATACCACCAGAGCAATCCGGCGAAGGCCATCGCCAGCATGCACCAGGCAAATACCCAGGATGAGGCTTCCCGTACCGAAACCCGATGTGCCTTGCGCCCACCGAGGACGAACAGGTCGACGGCCAGCATGGCGAGGACAAAAACGATGAAGGCGACCCACATCCAGGGTTCGCCGATGTTGATGGGGTGCATGCCGTTCTCCCTGTCTTTATGTTTTTCGGGGTAGACGGGGCCATGCTAGTAGGAGCCTTCCGGCAAAGAAAAATCGTTTATTTCGTGGGTATTGTTCGTGAATAACGAAGTGTCGGTCGACACGGGCAGAGTGCGGGTAATACTTCATTCAGCACTTCTTTGCTAACCTCGCTGTCGAGTCAGTCCACCACTCCGGGAGCTACGATCATCGACACGCCAGATCCTCAAGCCGTCTGCAGCCCGATCACCAGCGCTGCCATATTCATCGTGGCGACCCTCAACGCCGAGGCAGAGGCCGCCGAAAAAGTCCGTGCCTGGTGCGCCGATATCGCGGGCCTGACGCGCTCGGTCGGCAAGCGCGTCCCCTCGGGAAACCTGTCCTGTGTCTGCGGATTTTCTTCCAGCGCCTGGGATCGTCTGTTCGGCAGTCCGCGACCGGCGTCCTTGCATGACTTTCGCGAATTCGGTGTGGAAGGGCGGCGCGCCGTTTCCACGCCAGGCGACTTGCTGCTGCACATTCGCGCCGATCAAATGGACCTGTGTTTCGAACTGGCGACGCAATTGATGTCGGCGCTGGATGGCGCCGTGACGGTGACCGACGAGGTGCAGGGTTTCCGCTATTTCGACATGCGCAGCATCATCGGTTTCGTCGACGGCACGGAGAATCCGGTCGGCCGCAAAGCCGAGCATTTCACCCTCGTGGGCGATGAAGATCAGCCGTTCAGTGGTGGCAGTTATGTGCTGGTGCAGAAGTATCTGCACAACATGAAAGCGTGGAACGAGTTGCCGGTCGAGGCGCAGGAGCGGGTGATCGGGCGCACCAAACTGTCCGATATCGAGCTGGACGATTCGGTCAAACCGAGCAATTCCCACAGCGCGCTGACGACCATCACCAAGGACGGCGAAGAGGTGAAAATCCTGCGCGACAACATGCCGTTCGGCCGGCCCGGCGCAGGTGAGTTCGGCACTTATTTCATCGGCTACGCGCGTTCGCCGGAGCCGTTGGAGCAGATGCTGGAGAACATGTTTGTCGGCAAGCCGCCGGGCAATTACGACCGGTTGCTGGACTTCAGCACGGCGGTCACCGGCAGTCTGTTTTTCGTGCCTTCGGCGGATTTGCTGGAAGAGTTGGCAGAGCGATAAAAAAACGGCGGGATCAATCGATCCCGCCGTTTTGCATTTACTTGCCTGCTGCCAGCGCTGGCGTGCGTGGCGGCACCAGACGCCTGGAACCGGTCGCCTCAAACGCCGCTGCCAGACGCAGCAACGTCGAGTCGTCATAGGCGCGACCGGCAAACGTCAATCCCACCGGCATGCCGATGTCGGCCATCACGCCCATCGGCACGGTGACGGTCGGCACGCCGAGGTGGCGGATTGCGAGGTTGCCGTTGGCGACCCAGATGCCGTTGCTCCAGGCGATATCCGCCGAGGCCGGGTTGACGTCGGCGTCCGCCGGGCCGACGTCGGCGTTGGTCGGGAACAGCACGGCGTCGAGGCCGAGGCGATCCATCCAGTCTTCGAGGTCGAGCTTGCGAGTCTTCTCCAGACCGCGCAGGCCGTCCGGCAGGGTCGGGATCTGATCCCACGGCGTGATGCCGCGCTGGGCCATGCGCACGTATTCGTCCATGCCGGCAGCGAGGTCGCCTTCACGATTGGGCAGGGTGCCCGGGTCGTGGGGGAAGATTTTCGCCCCGTCGACGTCCGCCAGACGGTTGAGTTTCGGGTCGTCGTTGGCACGCAGGAAATCATCGAACGCCCAGGCCGACAGTTCCCACAGTTCATGGTGCATGAACTCTTTGGAAACGATGCCGCGATTGAACACGGTCGGCGCGCCCGGACGATCACCTTCGCAGTTGGAGACCAGCGGGAAATCCACTTCGATCACTTCGGCGCCGGCTGCTTCGAGGGCCTGACGTGCCTGTTTCCAGAGATCGATCACCGACGCGCGAGTGTTGATGCGCTGCCCGGTCGGGCCGCCGATGCCTGGTGCTTCGCTGGTGCCGGCCTCAGGGTCGGCGTTGATGTACATGCGCGGCACGCCCAGGCGTTTGCCGGCCAGTGCATCACTTTTCACAGCGAGTTCAAGGTAAGAAGCAGGGCGCACCGAGGTCACGTTCGGGATCGGCACCCACGGTTGCAGGCGCCACAGGTCGCCACGGGTGTCGGTGTCTTCGGCGACCACCACGTCGAGGACTTCCAGCAGGTCGGCCATGGTACGGGCGTAGGGCACTACCACGTCCATGGTCGGCGTCAGCGGCCAGTTGCCGCGTACCGAGATCACGCCGCGCGACGGCGTGTAGGCGCACAGGCCATTGTTCGAAGCCGGGCCGCGACCGCTCGACCAGGTTTCTTCTGCCAGACCGAAGGCCGAGAAACTGGCAGCGGTGGCGGTGCCGGCACCGTTCGACGAGCCGGAAGCAAACGGTGCAGTCAGATAATCAGCGTTATACGGGCTTTCAGCCCGGCCATAGACGCCGCGCTGCATCCCGCCATTGGCCATTGGCGGCATGTTGGTCTTGCCCAGGCAGATAGCGCCGCCCGCGCGCAGGCGCTCGATGGTGAACGCATCGCGCTGGGCCACCAGATCAACGAAGGCCGGGCTGCCGGACGCGGCGGTCAGGCCTTTGACCAGATAGCTGTCTTTGGCGGTGTAGGGGATGCCGTCCAGTGGACCGAGGGTTTCGCCTTTGGCACGGCGGGCATCGGAGGCCTGCGCTTCTTTCAGCGCGTCGGGGTTGCGCACGATCACCGCATTCAGGGCCGTGGCGGTGTCCGGACCGTCATAGGCGTCGATGCGCGCCAGATAAGCCTGCACCAGTTCAACCGCCGTGGTCTGGCCGGATTCGAGCGCCGCGCGTAATTGGGCAATGGAAACTTCAGTGACTTCGATCATGCTGTTACCGCCGACAGGTTCGCTAAAGGGTGGTTGGTCATTGTTATCGTCGAAAGATGTCAAAGATTCTTGATGGGCGAAACTCTACCCTGAAATTGGCCCATTGGCATGCACAAAGTCGATAAATATCGGTTAATTTCATCGGAAAAACTCTCCCGGCGTCTCACCAAACTGTTGGCGAAACGCCGCGATAAAGGCCGACGTCGAGTCATAACCACACGCCAAAGCCACGTCGGTGACGCGTTCGCCACGCTCCAGCGGCGTCAGCGCACCCAACAGACGCAGGCGCTGACGCCAGGTGCGGAAGGTCAAGCCGGTGTCGCGCAGGAACAGCCGAGTCAGGGTTTTCTCGGTCACGCCGAATTTTTCGCTCCAGTGCGCTAGGGTGGTCTGCTGTTCCGGATGTTGCTCCAGACTCTGGTATATCTGGCGCAGGCGACTGTCCTGCGGCAATGGCAGCATCAGGTCGATGGGCGGGGCATCGGCCAGTTGATCGAGGATCACCTGGGCCAGGCGCCCGTGCGGGCCGCTCTGGTCATATTCGACAGGAATCTGACTGAACGCTCGAATCAGCTCACGCAAAAGATCGCTGACGCCGAGCACATGACAACGCTCCGGCGCCCAGTCGGCAACACTGCAATCGATGTACAGGCTGCGCATTTCCGTGTGCGGTGAACTGAACACCCGATGCGGCACCCCCGCCGGAATCCACACCGCCCGCTCCGGCGGCGCAACGAAACGACCGACGGCAGTCTGTACTTCGAGCACGCCCTGGATCGCGTAGGACAACTGCACCCACGGATGACTGTGGCGTCGGGTCAACGCGCGATTGGGCAGCGATTCGGTGCGCCCGTACAGCGGACGCGGCAGGCTGGGCAGCCCGGGAATGCTGCGTCTGACGCTCTTGTCGTGTCCTTTTGGCGGCATCTGTGGGTTCTTCGGCGTTAGTCGGTAATTTCCAGTCACGTTAGAGTCGCTTCCACGTACTGGCAACCCCCGGATGAGCAAACCATGACGCGCCCACGATTTTTGCCCGACAACTTCACCCTGACCCTGATCGGCGTGGTACTGCTGGCCAGCTTCCTGCCCGCCAGCGGCCAGGTCGCGGTCGGCTTCGGCTGGCTGACCAACATTGCCATCGCGCTGCTGTTTTTCCTGCACGGCGCCAAGCTGTCGCGGGAATCGATCATCGCCGGCGCCGGTCACTGGCGCCTGCATTTGTTGGTGTTCGGCCTGACCTTTGTCCTGTTCCCGCTACTGGGACTGGCGCTCAAGCCGCTGCTGTCGCCATTGATCGGCGATCAGCTGTACATGGGCATGCTTTACCTGTGTGCGCTGCCGGCCACGGTGCAGTCGGCGATTGCCTTCACTTCGCTGGCGCGGGGCAATATTCCGGCGGCGATCTGCAGCGCGGCGGCGTCCAGTCTGTTCGGGATTTTCCTGACACCGCTGCTGGTGACGCTGCTGCTGAACGTTCACGGTGACGGCGGCTCGACCCTCGACGCAATCGTGAAAATCAGCGTGCAATTGCTGCTGCCGTTCATCGCAGGTCAGATTGCCCGTCGCTGGATCGGCGCCTGGGTCGGTCGCAATAAAAACTGGCTGAGATTCGTCGATCAGGGCTCGATTCTGCTGGTGGTCTACGGCGCGTTCAGCGAAGCCGTGAACGAGGGCATCTGGCACCAGATTCCGGTGAGCGACCTGCTGGGGCTGGTGGTGGTCTGCTGCATTCTGCTGGCACTGGTGCTGTTGGCGTCCACGCTGCTGAGCAAGGCGTTCGGTTTCAGTCTGGAGGATCGCATCACCATCCTGTTCTGCGGCTCGAAGAAAAGCCTGGCCACCGGTGTGCCGATGGCGCAGGTATTGTTCGCTGGCAGCACCATCGGCGTACTGATTCTGCCGCTGATGCTGTTCCATCAGATTCAATTGATGGTTTGTGCGGTGCTGGCGCAACGCTATGCCAAGCGTTCGGAGCCGGTAACCGAGTTGATGGCACAGGTTGATCCATAGTCGTATTGCGGCGTTCAGGACGGACGCCGCACATTCTTTAGTTATTTCAAGATAATCAACAAGTTGTATCTTGAGTCGAGGTTTATGCGCGGCTTAGAGCCTGAAATATGCTGAAAAAATTCCCTTCAAGGGGTTGTCACCCCACCCATGCGTGTTTAGGATCCAATCCTCGAAATCATTACAAGCCTGGACATGAAGTCCAGCCGCGCAGGGATATTATGGACAGTGAAATTCCCGACTCCTCATTTTCATGAATAATCGCTAGATAGCCGATTGTTCATCTTCCAGAAAGCCAAAAACATCTTGACGCCTGAAGGCGATTCAAGCGGTTGACTGTGTTTCCAACATTGGAAACGGACTTACGTCAGGGAATGTACGTATGAAGAAGATAGACAGGATAGTCATTGTCGGTTTCGGCAGTATTGCCCAGGCCTTGATGCCATTACTAGTTGCACGGTATGACGCCGAGATCGTTATTTTTGACAAGGAAGTCGACGTTGACCGGCAGCTGGTTGCTGATGAGTATTCGGCGTGCCTTATTAGAAAGATGATAACGCCGCGTAACTTCAAAGAAGTGCTCGGGCACTATTTGAGTGAACATGCTTTTCTGTTGAATCTGGCGGTTTCGGTTTCGAGTGAAGCCCTGATTGAGCTGGCTCAGAGTTTCCAGGCCCTGTATCTGGACACTTGCATAGAGCCCTGGGAGTACAGCGCAGAGCAGCATTCGAATCTCACGAGTAACTTCTCGTTGCGCGAAAACCTCAAGGGGTTTTCCGCCAGTCGACCACCCGAAAGTGCGACGGCGATCGTGGCACACGGCGCCAATCCCGGTTTCATTTCAGTGCTTTTGAAAAAGGCTCTGGTGCAAATGGCCGCCTTGAACGGTATCGCTTTTGAAGGCGGGAACCGTCAAGACTGGGCAATGCTGTCGCAACAACTGGGTATTCGGGTCATACAGGTATCCGAGCGCGACACGCAGTTCGCCAATGTCGAACGATCATCAGGGCATTTCATGTGCACCTGGTCCGTGGATGGCTTGATCACTGAATGTCTGCAGCCTGCGGAAATGGGCTGGGGCAGTCATGAGGCGCACGTGCCCGAAGGCGCAACGTTGAATCGCTATGCGCTGGCAATGAAAGAACAGGGGCGCGAGATCAGGGTCAAGAGCTGGTCGCCGAACTATCTGGACTTTGCCGGCTACTTGCTGACCCACAACGAGTCGTTGTCGATTGCCGAGTATCTGACCCTGGGCGACGCTGCCAACCCGATTTACCGGCCGACGGTCTATTACGCCTACCACCCCTGTGATCAGGCCGTCGAGTCGATGGCTCTGTTGGCCAGTGGTGATGAAGAGCATGTTCTTTCCAAGGAAGTGCTCAAAGGGAACATCACCTCCGGTATCGACGAACTCGGCGTCTTTCTGATCAGCGATAGATACCAGTCCCTGTGGATGGGATCGAACCTGTCCATTGGCAAGGCAAGGAAAATGGCCAGACACAACAGCGCCACCAGCCTGCAAGTGGTGTCGAGCATCGTGGCGGGAATGGCATGGGCGCAGGCCCACCCCAAAGCGGGGGTGCTGGAAAGCGAAAGGCTGGATTGGGAGTTCGTCTACGACATCGTCGAGCAGTATTGGCAACCCATCGTTTTCCAGCAGGTCGATTGGCGGCCGGTAGAGTCCGGTTCCCTGTCGTTCAAGGGCTTTATGGTGTGATCACACCCTCAAAATCAAGGATGAATGTATGTCGATGTCAATCGGATCGGTAACCCGCACCACACCAGAAGCTTCAGCCGTACTCTCCGGATTCAGGTTCCCGTCGGTAGAGCTGGCAGATTCGGAAAGACAGGAATGGAAAGAGATTTTCTTTGATTCCGTCATCACGGAATACGATGCCCGGCGTCTTTATTGGTACCTTGAGGCTAACTACCCGCAGGTGTTCGCAAGTTTGCAGGATGTACTCAACCCCTGGTTGAAGGATGAGATCGATCACGCCTACGGATTTGCCCTGATCTATGCCGCGTATACCAGCATTCCCTTTGACGAAGTGTCGTTGAGCGTCGAACTCCGGAAGCCGGATTTCAGCATTATCGAGTCAATAGCGGCTGATCCTTTAAAGCTGTTGGTGACACTGGCTTATGACGAAATCATCACCACCCATGTCTACCATCGAAGTATCGAAAGTTATGACCGTTTCGACTCGCAGCAACTATCTGCCTGGATACGCAAGACGAAGAAAGATGAAGTGACTCACTTTTTCTCATTTGTGAAAAAAGCCAGGGAGCTCTTTCCGCACCGAATGGATGAGATCCCGACGATACTCGATGAAATATTCGAGATCGATTTCGAGAAGCCGAGTTACACCGGAACTTTTGTCCTGGATCACAATGCTCCGGATTTCCCGATTGCCAAACATGAAATCAAGGACATGATCATTCCGGCGATCATCAAGAAGTTCAGCGAGTAATCACGTCAGGCTCAAGGAGGGTGTGGCATGGAAGCGGCGTTTTTGAAAAAACGTAATTGGAGTTCCAGAGCGATCTTTGAAGAGATCGATTCCAGTGGGTGGACCAACCCCGGCATCGATGCATCTTTCAAAGAGTTTTTCATGGCCGACCTCGTGTCCGAATACGACTCTGTCAATCTCTATAACTTTCTCTATCCGAGACGAAAGGACTTCTCACCGTATTTCGTCCAGTACCTGGATTTCTGGTATGCCGATGAGCGCAATCATGCTGACGGTTTTTTTGAACTGAATCGGCTGATTTTCGGCACCGGGGAAGTGGAGCTGGTCGATGCCCTGAAGCGCCGGGTCGGGGATTTTTCAGACCTGGAAGACATCCTGTCGAGCGAGTTCAATCTGCTGTTGCTGTTTGCTTACGATGAGTATGTCTCGGTCAAGACCTACAAGAAGGACACCTTTTATCAGGGTTTCGGTCATGCAGGATTCAACAACTGGATCAAGAACCTGATCGCCGATGAAGCCATCCATTTCGGCAATGCGGTGAAAATCCTCAAGACCTTCCATGCCGACAAACTGCATCAGGCCGAGAGCGTGTTGAACGCAATCGCGGGTTTTGAGGGTGAAGCTTACAAGAACACGTTTCTGTTCGATCACGACGGGCCGCACTTCCTGCTTGAAAGCGACGAGGTCGGTGGCGCCGTCATTGACGAAATTCTCTCCATATTGCGCAAGAGGTAGCTGTGAAAAAGGAATACTACATAGTCGTGGCTCTTTTGCTGATGATCTTTGGCGAGATCCTGACAATCTACAGCGAGGTGTACGCTTCGAAACTTCCGGGCCGGGTCATGGAGACTCCAGGCATGTTCCTCAAACCGATGATTCTGATCTGTATCGCCGGCATCAGCCTCATTCTGGCCTATTGGATGGGGTATCAGGGAACGGGCAACATCTGGGTCGTGACCGTCGCTTCCTTGACGTTGCTGTTGGTGCTGGAACCCATCGTCATCTACGCCATGCTCCGAGAGTTGCCGGAGCGAGGAGCATTGATCGGTTTCATTCTGGGCGCCGCAGGACTCATTTCAACCGTGGCACTTTAAGCAAAAGGAAATTGTTTATGTCGACGCAAGACACTATCAAGACATGCACGGTATGCGGTTATGAATATGATCCGGCGGTTGGCGATCCGCAGAACGGGATCGCGGCCGGTACACCCTGGGATGACGTACATGACGACTGGCTGTGCCCTGATTGCCAGATGCCCAAGGAGGATTTCGAATAACGGGCGTCAAGCCGACCCACCGTACTTGACGGCTGCCGCGGCGCGCGACGGCACGTTCAAGGTGCGTAGCAGGGAAGACACATGAATCCGCACCGTGAACGGCGAAATATCCAGTTCACGGGCGATTTCCTTGTTGGTCTTGCCCTGGGCGATCAGCCGCAGCACCTCTTGCTGACGCGGGGTGAGGGCGGTGCCGGTGTCCAGCGGCAGCAGGCCGGACGGGGCGAATTTCACCAGTACCTCACCTTCACGAATCGCCCGGATCGCCTGACCGATCTCGTCGGGGGCGATGTTCTTGCCGATAAAACCATCGATGCCGGCGGCCATGACTTCGCCGATCAGCGTTTCGTCATCGACCATCGACACCACGATCAGCGTGGTTCGCGGCAAGCGGCGGCGTAATTCCGCGAGCTGGCTGACACAGGTCAGGCCGGGAAAGCGCAGGTCGAGGATCAAGGTGTCGGGCTCATCGCCCGCCGGCAACAGGGCGAGCACGCTGTCGAGGTCGCCGGCTTCTTCGATCAGGGCTTCGGGCAGCAAACGCTGGACGGTGCGCAGCAGCGCTTCGCGAAACAGCGGGTGATCGTCGGCTATGATGATTCGGCACGCCATGGCAAAACCCTCCCTGGGTCAGCATTTCTCACGGCATGCACCTTAGCACCGGGCGAAGGCATTGCCTGTTGATTCGTGCTGTTTATGACGACTGCCGCACAAGGACGTTCCACCATGAAGTTCGAAAAGAACACCGAGCTCGACCAGGCCAATCTGCGCATCATCATCGCCAGCATCGCGCTGGTTTACATGGCCGTGCTCGGTTTCCTGCCAGGCCAGCGCTTCGATACCTATCTGCCGGTGGTCACCTACATTTGCCTGTTTCTGCTGGCCTCCGTCGTGCTGCGCCAGGCTATCGTGCGCTGGCCGGGGCATTATCCGGCGCGGCGGATTTTCGGCATGCTCCACGATTACACCGGCACCAGTTTCGGGCTGGTGGTCGGCGGCGAGGCGGCGTTGCCCATTTATGCCGTCATGGTCTGGGTCAATCTCGGCAACGGCATGCGTTACGGCTCGCGCTACCTGGCGATCGCCACGGTGTTGGCGTTGCTGGCACTGCTGGCGGTTTATCGGTTGACGCCGTACTGGCAGGCGCAACCGTTCATGGTGTTGATGCTGATGATCACCAGCACGGTGATTCCGGTGTATGCGCACCTGCTGCTGGAGCGTACGCGCAAGGCGTCCGAAGAGGCCGTCGCCGCCAATCTGGAAAAGTCGCGTTTCCTGGCTCAGGCCAGTCATGACCTGCGTCAGCCGATCCATTCCATCGGGTTGTTTACCGCGTGCCTGCGCGAGTCGCGACTGGGCGAGGAGGAGCGGCGGCTGGTAGACAGCATCGACCGTTCGCTGCTCAATGTGTCGCAGCTGTTCCGTTCGATCCTCGATCTCTACACCCTCGACAACGGGCGGATTCTGCCCCGGTTGCAGACGCTTGAGCTGGGCGAGTGGCTGGCGGATCTGATCCGCCAGAACGCCGAAGCTGCACGTTGGGCGGGTGTGGAGCTGCGCTTGCGGCGTTGTGAACATTGGGTGCGCACCGATCCGGCGTTGCTCGCGACCATGGTGCAGAACGTGCTCTCCAATTGCTTCAAGTACGGTGCGCACCGACCGGTGCTGATTGGTGTGCGCAAGCGCGGCGCGAGTTTGGCCATCGCGATTTACGACCGCGGCAACGGTATCGCTGAAGAGCATTTGCCCAAGGTATTCGAGGAATTTTATCGGGTTCGCCAATTGCGCGACAAAGACGTCGAAGGCGTAGGCCTGGGGCTTTCGATTGTCCGGCGATTGGGGCAGCTGATCAGCATCGATGTCGCGATCCGTTCACGATTGGGGCATGGCACGGCGGTGACCTTGCTTGGCCTGCCGCTCGCGCCGCCGCAGATGCCGGTCAATCGTGAAGAGGCTCGGCAAATCGGTTTGCTGACGGGGTTGAAGGTGTGCCTTGTGGAAGATGATCGCAACGTTCTGTTGGCGACCTCGGCGTTGCTTGAGCGTTGGGGCTGCGTTGTGCAGGCCGAACCGAGCGGGCAAGGTCTGGTCACGGACTGTGACGTCATCGTGGCCGACTATGACCTCGGCTCCCACAGCACAGGCATCGAGTGTATCGATGAGGTTCGTCGTCAGCGCGGTTATGCGGTCCCGGCCATGATCATCACCGGGCATGACATCGAAAAAATCCAGGCGGCCCTGCATGATCGGCAGATCGCCATTCTGTCCAAGCCGGTACGCCCGGCCGAGCTGCGCGCGACCTTGCGTGCGCTGCGCGACCGGCAGACCGAAGCGGTCAGCGCTTACACAGATAGTCTTGCGTGATGGTGGTTTGCAGGCAGTTGTACTGGCCCATGGTGCGGCAGATGTTTTTCTCCGAGCCCGACACTTCGGCGCTCTTGTAGCCCCAGACCTTGCAACGACCTTCAGCCGCGGCCAGGCCTTGAGCGGCGGAGGTTTGCCCGCTCTCGAACTGGCCCAGTTCATAGGAGACCTGGACAACGCCGTCGGTCTTGCTGCCGCCGGTGGCTTCCCATTGCTTGGGGGTGGCGCAGCCGGTCAAAACGACGGCCGCGAGGCTGAGGGTGGCGATGAGTGTTTTCATGATTGAACGCAATCCTTTACCGGATGAGAAGAGGCACTGGAACGGTTTTTCTGCGCCGGATTACTGGTACGGAATCGGCGACGCGCCTTTGGGCAGGCAGGACAGCGGAGGCGTCATGATGCCCATGCTGGCCACCGCGATGATCGCGCCGCTGGGCAGCTCGCAGTTGTATTCGCCGGCGGCGGTGTAGGCGGTGTAGTAGGTCAGCGTGCTGTCGTTGCGGATGTTGCCGATCCTGGTGACCGGTTGGCCGATGACGGTTTGGGCACGTTCGCGCATGCTGTCTTCGGTGGGTTTGGCGGTCTGGCAACCGCTGGCCCCGAGGAGCAGGGCACCGAGAACCGTGATCTTGGCGAGGCTGAGCTGCAGTTTCATGGTGTTTCTTCCTTGGTGTTGTTGTTTTTCCAGGCACAACGATCCCGCGCACTGCGCAGCGGCAATGTTGGGGAGCGTCGGGGGTTGCGAGGGAATATAACGCCAGGGATCGGGGTGGTCGATTAGCACAAATGTGCTAGTGCGGCGCAACCAGCGGTGAGCTGATTGCGCCGATAGCGGTTATTGAGGGCTGTTGAACTGGTCGGAATAGCTGCCGCTCATGAGGGCTGAGGCCACCTGGTCGGAGCCGACGCCTGCGCGGGAATAGGCGAGCCGGCTGGCACCGACCTTGTCTGCGCCATCGGCGGCGAGGGCGCCTGCGCCAACGTGATCGGCACCGTCAGAAGCAACGGCACCTGCGCCGACATGATCGGCGCCGTCAGAGGCAACAGCACCTGCGCCGACATGATCGGCACCGTCAGAAGCAACGGCACCTGCGCCGACATGATCGGCACCGTCAGAGGCAACAGCGCCTGCGCCGACGTGATCGGAACCGTCAGAGGCAACAGCCCCGGCACCGACGTGATCCGCGCCGTCAGAAGCAACTGCACCTGCACCGACATGATCCGATCCGTCAGAAGCTACGGCCCCTGCGCCGACATGATCTGAGCCGTCAGAGGCAACAGCGCCTGCGCCAACGTGATCCGCGCCGTCAGAGGCAACAGCGCCGGCGCCAACGTGATCCGCGCCGTCAGAAGCTACAGCTCCAGCGCCGACATGATCCGCACCATCAGAGGCGACAGCCCCCGCACCCACATGATCCGCCCCATCCGACGCCAATGCCTGCGCCTTCGCAGCCCAGACACTGGGCATTGCCACCGTTGCCGCAACTGCCAGGACAAGGCCCGGCCAAAGCGTGTGCTTCATGATGTTCTCCACGCCCCATCAGCCAAACAGCAACCGAGCATTACCCGTCATGCGTTGCGTGACGGAAGGCTCGTCGGCCCGGGGTCAACCAGATTGGTGAATGGCACGGGGGCACCGGAGGGTGCACGGGTGTCGACGGTTTACAGGAAATCTGGACAGCGAACTGAAAAGTATAGTTCGCCCTTGGCGGGAGGCAGGCTGAAGGGCCGTGAAGGCGATAGTCGGTTAGCTTCCTTGCAGACTGGCGCTAGAAAAAAATCAATCTAAAAACCGCGTAGCGCAATGCAGCGTGTTTGCTAGGCTCAAGAATGTAGGCGAAGACGCAGACTGATGCGCAAGCGGATAGCAAGGGGACGTGGGGCGCGTTCCGAAGGGTACACGGTTAGAAAGATCTCCGCGCTGAGATCCAGCCCTTATGCCGTGTGAAGCAGCCGAGACCGTACCCCTCTCAATTTGGTCCGGTACTGTGAGAAGCCTGATAAACCTTGTAAGCCAGAGACCAGCACTGGCCGCCTACTCAAACACCAAAGCCCGCCTCGTGCGGGCTTTGACGTTTTCCGGCTTTAGATGCTGGCCAGCGCCTGCGCCAGATCCGCACGCAGGTCTTCGATATCCTCAACACCTACCGACAGACGCACCAGGCTGTCACCGATGCCAAGTTTGGCGCGGGTTTCCGCCGGAATGGTCGCGTGAGTCATGATCGCCGGGTGCTCGATCAGGCTTTCCACGCCGCCAAGGCTTTCGGCCAGAGCGAAGATCTGCACGTTCTCCAGGAAGCGCCGGGCGCCTGCCAGATCACTGTTCAGATCCAGGGAAATCATCCCGCCGAACCCACGCATCTGCCGCTTGGCCAGTTCGTGCTGCGGGTGGGATTCCAGGCCTGGGTAGTAGACGCGTTTGACCAGCGGCTGTTGCTCCAGCCAGCGCGCCAGTTCCAGTGCGTTACTGCAATGACGCTCCATGCGCAGCGCCAGCGTCTTCACGCCGCGCAGGGTGAGGAACGCGTCGAACGGGCCGGAGATGGCACCAACGGCGTTCTGCAGGAAACCCAGGCGTTCGGCCAGTGCTGGATTGTCGCCAACGACCGCGATCCCGCCGATCACGTCGGAGTGACCGTTCAGGTATTTGGTGGTCGAGTGCAGCACGATGTCGAAACCCAGTTCCAGCGGACGCTGGATCCACGGGCTGGCGAAGGTGTTGTCGGCCACGCAGATGATCCCGCGGGCCTTGCAGATGCGCGCAATGGCGGCGAGGTCGGACAGGCTCAGCAGCGGGTTGGTCGGCGTCTCGACCATGACCATGCGCGTGTCGTCCTGCAGCGCCGCTTCGAACGCTGACAGATTCGCCAGATCGACGTAGCTGAAACGATGCCCGGCACTGCGCTGGCGCACCTTGTCGAACAGGCGGAACGTGCCGCCGTACAGGTCATTGCCGGACACAATGTGCGAGCCGGCATCGATCAGTTCGAGTACGGTGGAAATCGTCGCCAGCCCGGACGCGAAGGCGAACGCCTGGGTGCCGCCCTCCAGATCCGCCACGCAACGCTCCAGGGCAAAACGCGTCGGGTTGTGCGAGCGGCCGTAGTCGAAGCCCTTGTGCACGCCGGGGCTGTCTTGCAGGTACGTGGAGTTGGCGTAGATCGGCGGCATCAGCGCGCCGGTGGTCGGATCCGGCGTTTGCCCGGCATGGATCACGCGGGTGGCGAAGCCTTGTTGACGGGCGTTCTTGTCGTGCTGGCTCATGCCAGGGATCTCCGTAATTGATTGAGCATGTCGACGCGGGTGATCAGGCCGTGGAAGCCTGAAGCGTCGGCGATGATGGCCACCAGACCGCTGCTGAGCACGGCTTCCAGTTCAGCCAGCGTCGCGCCGGGGGCGAGGGTTTGCAACTTGTCGGTCATCGCGCTGGAAACGGGTTTGCTGAAGAGCGAAGCGTCTTCGTGTACACGCACCAGAATGTCCGACTCGTCGATCACGCCGACCAGTTGCTTGCCATCCACCAGCACCGGCAGTTGTGAAACGTCGGCCAGGCGCATGCGCTGGAACGCGGTCATCAGCGTATCGTCCGGGCCGACGCTGACGACTTTGCCGTCTTCGAAGCGTCGGGCGATCAGGTCGCGCAAGTCGCCGTAGCGTTTGCGCTGCAGCAGTCCCTGATCGGTCATCCACTGGTCGTTGTAGACCTTCGACAGGTAGCGAGTGCCGGTGTCGCAGACGAAGCTGACCACGCGTTTCGGCTCGGTCTGTTCGCGGCAGTAGCGCAGCGCGGCAGCGAGCAGGGTGCCGGTGGACGAACCACCGAGAATGCCTTCAGCTTTCAGCAGCTGACGGGCGTGACTGAAGCTTTCTTCGTCGCTGATCGAGTAGGCGCTGCGCACGCTCGACAGGTCGGTGATCGACGGAATGAAGTCCTCGCCGATGCCTTCCACCGCCCACGAACCTGCGGTGCCGAGATGTTTGCTACGGCTGTATTCAGCCATCACCGAACCGACCGGGTCAGCCAGGACCATTTCCAGATCCGGTTGTACGCGCTTGAAGAAGCGGGTCAGGCCGGTCAGCGTGCCGGCCGAGCCGACGCCGACCACGATCGCGTCGAGGTCATGCTCGGTCTGGGCCCAGATTTCCGGTCCGGTGCTGCACTCGTGGGCCAGTGGGTTGGCGGGGTTGTTGAACTGGTCGGCGAAGAACGCGCCGGGAATGTCCTTGGCCAGACGAGCGGCGACATCCTGGTAATACTCGGGATGGCCCTTGCCGACATCGGAGCGGGTGATGTGCACTTCGGCGCCCATGGCCTTGAGATGCAGGACTTTTTCGGTGGACATTTTGTCCGGCACCACCAGCACGACGCGGTAGCCCTTGGCGCGGCCGACCAGGGCCAGGCCCAGACCGGTGTTGCCGGCGGTGGCCTCGACGATCGTGCCGCCGGGTTGCAGGCGACCATCGCGCTCAGCGGCGTCGATCATGGCCAGACCGATGCGGTCCTTGATCGAACCGCCGGGGTTTTGTGATTCGAGTTTGAGAAACAGGGTGCAGGGACCGGTATCGAAGCGGGTGACTTGTACCAGCGGCGTATTGCCGATCAGCCCAAGTACGGCAGGGCGTGAATCCTTTGACATCTCTTCACCTCTTTGTGGTGTTGATCGCGTTCCATTCGCGGGGAAAAAGCTCGCGTGCAACATAGGCTCAGACCTGCGCTGTCGCAACCTTTAAACGGCCGGAAATACTGCCATTTCGATCTAACGATAGAACGAAATCGGAGAGGGGAAGGAAGTGATTTGCGGGGGTTTATACGCAGGCGTCATCGAGTATTGAAAGGGCGTCTTCAGCGTCACGAAGCGCTTGATCCGGTAGTAAAAATCTTGCAGCGAAAAATGCTGATTGATTGCTCGTCTGAATGTGAAATGCACACAGCCGCAAGTCACGTCATACCAATCTCAGGTGCCGGGCAGATTTTTTAGCCGCGATTTGCCCGGTATGCAGCGTTTGCAATCCCGCGCGATGCGCGATTAATATACGATCCATATACACTTCGTATCGGATATTGCCATGGGCATCGTAAAGATTTCAGAGGACATGCACGAAAATCTGCGCATCTCCAGCAACGCACTCAGCCGCTCGATCAACGCGCAGGCCGAACACTGGATGCGCATCGGCATGCTCGCCGAGCTGTATCCCGACCTTGATCACCACGCCATTTGCCGGTTGCTGATCCGCGCCGAACAATCGGGCGGTCTGGATCTGCAGCAAGTCTGTGCCCTGGCCGATGCCGCGCAGAACGCCTCGGTCAAAGAGGCGGCCAAGGCATGAGAAACCCGATCAAGATCAACACCCACGCCGAAATCGCCCAATCCCGCGAGGCCGGCAGACTGGCCGCCGAGGTGCTGGCGATGCTGGTCCCGCACGTCAAGGCTGGCGTGACGACCGATCAGCTCGACCAGTTGTGCAACGACTACATCGTCAATGTGCAGAAAGCCATTCCGGCCAACGTCGGTTATCACGGCTTTCCGAAAACCGTCTGCGCGTCAGTCAACGAAGTGGTGTGTCATGGCATTCCGTCGAAGCGCGTGCTGAAGGACGGCGATATCGTCAACCTCGACATCGCGGTGATCAAGGACGGCTGGTTCGGCGATACCAGCCGCATGTACGTGGTCGGCGAACCGACGCCCGAGGCGCGACATCTGATCAAGACCACTTACGACGCCATGTGCGCGGGTATCCGCGTCGTGCGGCCGGGCGCTACGCTGGGTGACATCGGCCATGCGATTCAAAGTCTGGCGGAAAAAGAAGGGTTCAGCGTGGTGCGCGAGTACTGCGGGCACGGGATCGGCAAGGTTTATCACGATGAACCGCAGGTGCTGCATTACGGTTATCCGGAGCAAGGCTTGAAGCTGAAGGCGGGGATGATTTTCACCATCGAGCCGATGCTCAATGCCGGCAAGCGCCATGTGAAGAGCCTGGCGGATGGCTGGACTGTCGTGACCAAGGATCAGTCATTGTCGGCGCAGTGGGAGCACATGATTGCGGTGACTGATGACGGATTCGAAGTTTTGACGGCTTGGCCTGACGAAATTGATGGGTTTGCGCCGATCAACTGATACCGAGTCGCCTGCTGGCCCTCACCCCAGCCCTCTCCCGGAGGGAGAGGGAGCCGATTGGGGAATATTGGAGAATTACGCCGACCTGAAAACTCCGCGGTGAATCCATAATCGCCGCCGACCAGAATGCTGTGCCAAATCCACAATCGACTCGGTTTTTCAGGTCGATGTACAGCGCAAGACACCTCGGTCGGCTCCCTCTCCCTCCGGGAGAGGGCTGGGGTGAGGGCGGGCAGGCGACTCGGTGTTAATGAGCCCCCGCCGCTTTGTTCAAATCGCTCTCAGCCCAATCGGTATAGACGCAAGCATCCGCCGTCGCCCAACGCACCCGAACCGGATCTCCAGCCTTCAACGGCATCCCCGCCGCCGACAGCGCCTTCACCGTCATCGAAGTCCCGCCCGAAGTCACCACACTGCAGGTCTGACTTTCCCCCAGAAACAACACCTCGACCACCTTCGCCGAAACCTCATTCCAGCCCGCCGCCAACGGCTCACTCGCCGCCTGCTGCACACTCAACGCCAACGCCTTTTCCGGACGCACCATCAGCAGCACATCCTGCCCGGTCTGCAATCCTGCGGTGAGACGGATCGACAGCGACTGCTCCTCAAAACTCGCCGCCGCATTGCCCTGCGCCTTGAGCTTGAGGAAATTCGAGTTGCCGAGGAACGACGCCACAAATGCATTCGGCGGATTCTGATAAAGGTCATAACCGCTGCCGAGCCCGACAATCTTGCCGTGACTGAAAATCGCGATGCGCTGGGACAGGCGCATGGCTTCTTCCTGGTCGTGAGTCACGTAGACGATGGTGATGCCGAGGCGGCGGTGCAGCTGGCGCAATTCGTCCTGCAGGTCTTCGCGAAGTTTCTTGTCCAGCGCACCGAGCGGTTCGTCCATCAGCAGAATGCGTGGCTCGTAAACCAGAGCGCGAGCGATGGCGACCCGTTGCTGCTGGCCGCCGGACAGTTGCGAAGGGCGGCGATGGGCGAATTGTTCGAGCTGCACCAGTTTCAGCATCGCATCGACGCGTTTGTCCCGCTCGGCGGCAGCGAGTTTGCGGATCGCCAGCGGAAACGCGATGTTGTCGCGCACCGACAGATGCGGGAACAGCGAATAACGCTGGAACACCATGCCGATGTCGCGCTTGTGCGGCGGCACGTTCACCAGCGACTGGCCGTTGACCAGGATCTCGCCGCTGCTCGGCGTTTCGAAACCGGCGAGCATCGACAGCGTGGTGCTTTTGCCCGAGCCGCTGGAGCCGAGGAAGGTCAGGAATTCGCCGTCCTTGATGTCCAGCGAGATGTTGTCCACGGCCGCGAAATCGCCGTAGTGCTTGTTCAGGTTGCGCAGGCTGACCAGGGGGTTGTCGTTCTGCTGGGATGCGTCTTTGATCACGGCACTCATGTCGTACTCCTGGGCGCTCAGGCGCTGATTTCGTTGCGCCGGCGCAGGGCGGCGGCGATCACCATGACCAATACCGACAGGCCGATCAGCAGCGTCGAGGCGACGGCGATCACGGGTGTCAGGTCCTGGCGCAGGGTGGTCCACATTTTCACGGGAAGGGTTTGCAGGGTCGGGCTGGCCATCATCACGCTGAGCACCACTTCGTCCCACGAAACCAGGAAGGCGAAGAGGGCGCCGGCCACCATCCCCGGACGGATCGCCGGGAAGGTGACCTTGAACACCGCTTGCAGGCGTGACGCACCGCAGATCACCGCCGCGTCTTCAATCGACTGATCGAACAGCTTCAGCGAATTGATGATCGAGATGATGGTGAACGGCAGCGCGACGATCACGTGGCTGACGACGAAGGCGAACATCGTGCCGGTGTAGCCGAGCTTGAGGAACAGCGCGTACACCGCCACGGCGATGATCACCAGCGGCACGATCATCGGCAGGGTGAACAGGCCGTAGAGCATTTCCCGGCCGGGGAAGCGTCCGCGCACCAGCGCAAAGGCCGTCGGCAAACCGAGGGCGACGGCGCAGATTGTGGTCAGCACCGCGACCTTGAGACTGGCCAGCGCTGCGCTCATCCAGTCGGCGTTGGAGAAAAACTGCACGTACCATTTCAGCGTCCAGCCCGGTGGCGGGAACACCAGCCACTGGGACGAACCGAACGACAGCAGGACGATGAACACGATCGGCAACAGCAGGAACAGGCCGATCAGCCCGGTGGTGAAATACAGGCCGAAGCGCATCCGGCGACTCATGGCATTGGGCGTCAGGAGCATCTCGGCTTACCTCGCGTGACTGGCGCCAACCGGAGATTCCGGCTGCAGCTTCAGGTAGACGTAGAACAGCACCAGCGTGATGACGATCAGCAACGCGGCGCCGGCGCTGGCCAGGCCCCAGTTGAGGAACGACTGCACCTGCTGAATGATGAATTCCGGCAGCATCATGTTCTGCGCACCGCCCAGCAGCGCCGGGGTGACGTAGTAACCGAGCGACATCACGAACACCATCAACCCACCGGACGCCAGCCCCGGCCGGCACAGCGGCAGGAACACCCGGAAGAAGTTGGTCCAGGGACTTGCGCCACAGATCGAGCCGGCCTGCAGGATCATCGGGTCGATGGCCTGCATGGTCGCCTGCAACGGCAGCACGATGAACGGAATCATGATGTAGCTCATGCCTATCACCACGCCGGTCAGGTTGTGCACCATTTCCAGCGGCTGATCGATGATGCCCATGGCCATCAAGGCTTTATTGATGACGCCCGAAGCCTGCAACAGCACCAGCCACGAATAGGTGCGGGCGAGGAGGCTGGTCCACATCGACAGCAGTACGATGTTGAGGATCCAGCGGCCCCAGCCGCGCGGCACCAGGGTGATTGCCCAGGCCAGCGGAAAGCCCAGCAGCAGGCTGAACACCGTCACCAGTCCCGCCACCGAAAAGGTGTTGAACAGCACCCGGGCGTACGCCGAGTTGGCGAACAGTTGTTCATAGTTGCCAAGGCCCGGCACCGGTTCCAGCACGCCGCGCAGCAACAAACCAATCAGCGGGGCGAGAAAGAACAGGCCAAGGAACAGCAGTGCCGGCGCGAGATTGCCGGCGCCGCGCCAGCGTTGCTTGAGGGACGGGGCTTGCGCCATGGCACTCGCCTTTTTTCCTTCGGCCAGGCCGGCAGCGCTCGGGGCGCTCCCGGTGGCAGTGGAGGGACGGGACGCGGTGGCCGCCATTTTCATTTGACCAGCCATTCGTTCCACCGTGTCGCGATGGCCGGACCGTTCTTGGCCCAGTACGCGAAATCAAGAGTGATCTGATCCTTAGCGTAGGCAGTCGGCAGGTTCGGGGCCAGCGTCGAGTCCAGACGCTGCACACTGTCGACGTTGACCGGGGCGTAAGCGGTCAGGTTGGAGAAGTCGGCCTGGCCCTTCGCGCTACTGGCGCTGGCCAGAAACTTCATCGCCGCGTCCTTGTTTTTCGCGCCCTTTGGCACCACCAGAATGTCGGCCATGACCAGGTTCTGTTTCCAGCTCACGCCGACCGGTGCGCCGTCTTCCTGCAGGGCATGAATCCGGCCGTTCCAGAACTGGCCCATGCTCGCTTCACCGGAGGCCAGCAGTTGCTGCGACTGCGCGCCGCCGCCCCACCAGACGATGTCTTTCTTGATGGTGTCGAGTTTCTTGAAGGCGCGATCCAGATCCAGCGGGTAGAGCTTGTCGGCCGGCACGCCGTCGGCGAGCAGGGCGAGCTCAAGCACGCCGGGACTTGGCCATTTGTACAGGGCGCGTTTGCCGGGGAAGGTCTTGGTGTCGAACAGCGCGCTCCAGTCCTGCGGCTTGTTGGCGCCGAGCTTGCCCTCGTTGTAGCCGAGGACGAAGGAGAAGAAGAACGAGCCGACGCCGTAGTCGCTGACGAAACGCGGGTCGATCTTGTCGCGCTGGATCTGTTTGAAATCGAGGGGTTCGAGCAGGCCTTCGGCGGCGGCGCGCAGGGCGAAGTCGGCTTCGACGTCGACCACGTCCCATTGCACGTTGCCGCTTTCGACCATGGCCTTGAGTTTGCCGTAGTCGGTCGGGCCGTCCTGCACGACGGTGATGCCGCTGGCCTTGCTGAACGGATCGGCCCAGGCCTGTTTCTGCGCATCCTGGGTGCTACCGCCCCAGCTGACAAAGTTCACACTCTCGGCGGCCATCGCGGCCTGACCGGTCACGCTCAGCAGTCCCGCAAGAAAGATCGCGGTTGCAGCTTTGTTCAACACCATTTTTACGCCCTCATTGTTGTGTTTTTGAGCGGGCTTTCGTTGTTGCCCGCCTGTCGGGAGCAGTAGCTGGACGGTTTTTTAAGTCGTCCGGTCTATGGAATATCATATTATGGTATTCCAAACTTTGTGCAAGCACTTTGCCGTACCGGCTATCTGGCGAATGTGGGTTTTGTGGGTGTCTGGTTTGATATTTTCAGTGGATTCTAGATCCAGCCCCTCACCCCAGCCCTCTCCCGGAGGGAGAGGGAGCCGACCGAGTTGTTTTACCGCTATACATCGACCTGAAACTCAGAGTCGAACTCGAGTTTTGAACAGCATAGAGATCTGCTCCCTCTCCCTCCGGGAGAGGGCTGGGGTGAGGGCAGCATTAGCCGCTTGAAATGCAACATCGAATCACTCGGTAAACGGAATGCTCTCTACCACCTCAAGATCGTACCCAGTCAACCCGGCATACTTCAGCGGCGGGCCCAAGTGGCGCAGCTTGCCGACGCCCAGGTTCTGCAGAATCTGCGCCCCGGTGCCGACCTCCGAATAGATCCGCGATTGCGAGCGACTGAACTGTCGAGGCGGCTGAGTCAGTTGCGGAATGCGCTCCAGCAGCGCCTGGGAAGATTCATGATTGGCCAGCACCACGACCACGCCATGCCCTTCGGCCGCGACCCGTTGCAGCGCTGCCCACAACGTCCAGTTTGTCGGCCCGCTGTACTCGGCGCCGACCAGATCGCGCAACGGATCGATCACATGCACGCGCACCAGCGTCGGTTCCTCACGGCGCAATTCGCCCATGACCATCGCCATGTGCACGCCGCCCTCGATGCGGTCCTCGAAAGTGATCAAACGAAAGGTGCCATGCACCGTCGGCAACTCCCGTTCGCCGATGCGCTCAATGGTGTGTTCGGTGCTCAGGCGATAGTGGATCAGGTCGGCGATGGTGCCGATCTTGATCCCGTGCTTGCGCGCGAAGACTTCCAGATCCGGACGACGGGCCATGGTGCCGTCGTCGTTCATCACCTCGACGATCACCGAGGCCGGCGTGAAACCCGCCAGCCGCGCCAGATCACAACCGGCTTCGGTGTGACCGGCACGGGTCAACACGCCACCTTCCTTGGCGCGCAGCGGAAAGATATGGCCGGGCTGCACCAGGTCTTCAGCGCGAGCATTTGGCGCCACCGCCGCGGCCACCGTGCAGGCGCGGTCGGCAGCAGAAATGCCAGTAGTCACACCGACCGCCGCTTCGATGGAAACCGTGAACGCGGTGCTGAACACGCTGCCATTGCTCGGCACCATCTGCTCCAGCCCCAGACGCTGGCAATGATCGTCAGTCAACGTCAGACAAATCAGGCCCCGAGCCTCACGGGCCATGAAACTGATTGCCTCGGGCGTGCAACGGTCGGCGGCCAGCAGCAGGTCACCTTCGTTTTCCCGATCCTCGTCATCGACCAGCAACACCATTTTGCCGAGGCGATAATCTTCGATGATTTCTTCGATGCTGTTGAAGGCCATGCTGGACTCTCGATGTGGATGAAATTCGTGGTATACCATAATACAAATTCAACCAAGAGGTCACTATGAAGGCGTACTGGATTGCATACGTGGACATCACCGATCCCGATCACTACAGCCAATACACCCAGCGCGCGCCGAAAGCGTTCGCCGAGTTCGGCGCGAAGTTCTTGGCCAGAGGCGGGCGCAGCGAAGCAATGGAAGGGCGGACGACGCCGCAGCGCAGCGTGGTGATCGAGTTCGACAGCTACGAGCAGGCGGTGGCGTGCTACCGCTCGGCGGCGTATCAGGAAGCGAAGAGCTATCGCGAGGAGTGGGCGCGGGCGGAGATCATCATCGTGGAAGGGATGGCGCCGTAACGGCTTGCTTTGATCGTTCCCACGCTCTGCGTGGGAATGCAGCCCGGGACGCTCCGCGTCCCTTCCACAGCCGAACGCGGAGCGTCCGTTGAGGCATTCCCACGCGGAGCGTGGGAACGATCAGACGGCGCGGGCAGCACGATCAACGCATGAAATGAATCTTGCCGCTGTCGTCATTGCCCATGTACATGCCATACACCCCGGCCTGGCGTTCCTCGATATAGCGTTCGAGGATCTGCCGGATCGCCGGGTAGTAGATCTGGTCCCACGGAATGTCTTCGGGGGCGAAGAATTTGCAGGCGAGGGTTTCCGGGCCGTACTGGCCGGTGATCTCCAGCGCGAGGGCGCGGAATATGATGTAGACCTCGCTGATCTTCGGCACGCTGAAGATTGAATAAGGCGAGACGATTTCCGCGCGTACGCCGCTTTCTTCCCAGACTTCGCGCAGGGCCGCCTGCTCGGTGGTTTCGCCGCTTTCCATGAAACCGGCGGGCAGGGTCCAGGTGCCGGTACGCGGGGGAATTGCCCGTTGGCACAAGAGGTATTTGCCGTCCTGCTCGATGATGCAGCCGGCGATGATCTTCGGGTTTACATAGTGGATGTAGCCGCAACCGCGGCACATCAGGCGCTCGTGCGTATCGCCCGGCGGCACTTGCTGACCGAGGTCAGCGCCACCGCATTTCGGGCAAAAGCTCGGGCTGAACATGTCAGTGACCTATGCGCGGTTCTTTCAGCGCGATGGGCAGGGTGATTGGCGGTGTGTCGCCGCTCTCTTCCTGTTTGCGCTTGAGGTAATCGAGAGCGACGGCAGCCGCAGCGCGCACGTGATCGACGCACGCCTGATGCGCCGCCAGCGGATCGCCGCTCTTGATCGCCTCGACCATTTTTTCCATCTCGTGATTGCTGGCGCCGCGACGGTTTTCCTGGGACACCGACGTTGCGCGCAAGTAGCTGATACGCGCCTGCAACTGACGCAGCTGAGTGGCTGCGACATGGTTGCCGGAACCTTCCAGCAGCACGTCGTAGAAACCCTGCACCGAGTCGATCACCTGCTGCAACTCGCCGTCCTTGAGCGCCTTGCGGTTCTCGTCGAGGGCTTTTTCCAGGGCCTTGATGTCCTTGGCCTTGGCGCGCAGGGTGAACAGCTGGACGATCAGGCCTTCGAGCACGCAGCGCAGTTCATAGATGTCGACGGCATCGGCGAGGGTGATGATCGCCACGCGCGGGCCCTTGGCGTCGGCGAATTCCACCAGGCCTTCGGATTCGAGGTGACGCAAGGCTTCACGCACCGACGTACGGCTCACGCCCAGGCGATCGCACAGATCGCGCTCCACCAGGCGATCGCCCGGCAGCAGCTGGAAGTTCATGATGGCGCTTCGCAGTTTATCCAGCACGATTTCGCGCAGGGTGACGGGGTTGCGATTGACCTTGAAGCTGTCGTCGAGTGGCAGGCGTTTCATGGGGTCCGCTCTTTAAGGTGGCTGTCCATGCCAGACGGGCATCAAAACAGCCGAGGGGTTAACTGGAGGCCTCGGCGTCGGCTTCGGCGAAGGCTTCACGGGCGAGCCGGAAACTGTCCACGGCTGCCGGGACGCCGCAATAAATACCGACCTGAAGCAGAATTTCGCGTATTTGCTCACGACTCAGGCCGTTACGCAAGGCGCCGCGCACATGCAGTTTCAGTTCGTGCGGGCGGTTGAGCGCCGAGATCATCGCCAGGTTGATCATGCTGCGCTCCTTGAGCGACAGCCCCTCGCGTCCCCAGACGTGGCCCCAGCAGTATTCGGTGACCATTTCCTGCAGCGGGCGGGTGAAGTCGTCGGCGTTCTCGATCGAGCGCTGCACATAGGCTTCGCCCAGCACCTGGGTGCGGATCTTCAGGCCCTTTTCATACTTCTCGTTATTCATCATTTCCCCTCACACCACAAATCCCCTTGTGGGAGCTGGCTTNCGGCATCACATTCGACATCTATGCTGGCTGATCCACCGCCATCGCTGGCAAGCCAGCTCCCACAGGGTTTTGCATTGTTCCGTCAGGCCAGGGTCGGCAACGCGCCGAGCTTGCCCTTGTGATAAATCATCGGCGTTACCGGCTGCTCCGGCAGGATCAGGTTCTTCACCGCACCGACGATGATCGCGTGATCGCCACCGTCGTATTCACGCCACAACTCGCATTCGATGATCGCCGTGGCTTTGGCGAGGATCGGATTACCGAGCTCGCTCAAATGCCACTCGATGCCGTTGGCCTTGTCCTTGCCTTTGCCGGCAAAGGCGTAGGCCTCGGCGGTCTGGTCGGCGGACAGCAAATGGATCGCGAACTTCTTGCTGTCGCGCAGCACCGGGTAGGTGTCGGAGGCATAGTTGGGGCAGAACAGCACCAGCGCCGGATCAATCGACAGCGCGCTGAAGGCGCTGGCGGTGATGCCGACGATGCCACCGTCCGGGTCGAGGGTGGTGACCACCGTGACCCCGGACGGAAACGAGCTCATGACGTCTTTGTAAATGCCGGGTTCGATCATGTCGCAGGACTCCTAACGCATCACAAACGGATCAGGCATCGGTGCCTGGGAGAGGTTGATCCACACCGTTTTCAGTTCGGTGTAGGCCAGCACCGAATCGATGCCGCTTTCGCGTCCATAGCCACTGTTCTTGAAGCCGCCGATCGGTGCCATGGCCGACACCGCGCGGTAGGTGTTGACCCAGATGATCCCCGAACGCACGTCCCGGGCCAGGCGATGGGCGCGGCCCAGATCGCGGGTCCAGATGCCGGCAGCGAGGCCGAACTGCGAGTCGTTGGCAATCGCCAGCGCTTCGGCTTCATCCTTGAAACGGATCACCGAGGCGACCGGACCAAAGACTTCTTCCTGCATGATCTTCATCGAATTGCGATCGCACTCGAACAGCGTCGGTTCGTAGAACCAGCCGTCACCGACGCCGCTCGGACGCTTGCCACCCAGGCGCAGACGCGCGCCTTCAGCAATCGCATCAGCCACCAGACCCTCAACCACCGCCAGTTGCTGCGCGGTAGCCATCGGGCCCATTTCGCTGCTGTCGTCCTGCGGGTTGCCGATGCGGATGCGCTGGGCGCGCTCCACCAGTCGGCTGACGAACTCGTCGTAGATTTCGTCTTGCACCAGCAGTCGCGAACCGGATACGCAACTCTGCCCGGATGCGGCATAGATCCCGGCGATGGCGCCGTTGATCGCGCTGTCGAGATCGGCGTCGGCGAAGATGATGTTCGGTGACTTGCCGCCCAGTTCCAGCGACAGCTTGGCGAAGTTCTCGGCGCTGCTGCGCACCACATGTCGGGCCGTGGCGGCGCCGCCGGTGAAGGCGATCTTGCGGACCAGCGGATGACGGGTGAGGGCGGCGCCAGTGCTCGGGCCGTAGCCGGTGACGACGTTGACCACCCCCGGTGGAATCCCGGCTTCGAGGGCCAGGCGCGCCAGTTCCAGAATGGTTGCCGAGGCATGCTCGGACGGCTTGATCACGATGGTGTTGCCCGCTGCCAATGCCGGCGCCAGTTTGATCGCGGTCAGGTAAAGCGGGCTGTTCCAGGGAATGATCGCGGCGACCACGCCCATGGCTTCGTGCACGGTGTAGGCGAACAGATCGGGCTTATCCAGCGGCAGGGTGCCGCCTTCGAGCTTGTCGGCGAGGCCGGCGGTGTAATGGAAAAACTCCGGCAGATAACCGACCTGACCGCGGGTTTCGCGGATCAGTTTGCCGTTGTCGCGGCTTTCCAGCTGCGCCAGTTGTTCCTTGTTTTCGGCGATCAGGTCACCGAGACGACGCAGCAACTTGCCGCGCGCGGTGGCGGTCAAGCCACGCCATGCCGGGCTGTCGAAAGCAGTTTGTGCGGCCTGCACCGCGCGTTCGACGTCGGCTTCGTCAGCGTCGGGCAGCTCGGCCCAGGGCTCGGCCAGCGCCGGGTTGAGGCTTTCGAACGTCTTGCCGGAGAGGGCGTCGACCCATTCTCCGCCGATGCACATCTGGAAGCGTGCGAGCGTCATGCAACGATCCCCTTTATATGGTTTTGTCGGGCGTGTGCGGTGTCGAGAAATTCCAGCAGCGTCTGGTTCACCAGCCGTGGCGACTCTACCGGCATCATATGCCGTTGCTCGGGCAGCACGGCAACCTTCGCACCGGGAATGCGCGCGGCCAGTTGCTCGGCCATTTCCGGGGTCGATCCGGGGTCCAGTTCACCAGTGGCGATCAGCGTCGGCGCCTGGATGCTGCCCAGGTCGTCGGCGCGGTACATGTCCTGGGTGGCGAACAGTTCGTAGGTGGTCAGGTAGCCCTGCGGATCATTGCCGGCCAGGGTCTGGCGGATCGCAGCGATCTGCGCCGGGTTGGCCGCCTGGTATTCGCGGCTGAACCAGCGCGACAGCGCCGCTTCGGCATTCGCATCCGGCCCGTGCTCAGCGGCTTGCGCGGTGCGGGCGATGACCCCGGCGCGCTGCTCTTCGCTGCGGTTGAACACGCTGTTGAGCACCACCAGGCTTTTCAGGCGTTCCGGGTAATGCAGGGCAAACGCCCGCGCCACCAGACCACCCATGGAAAAGCCGATCACCGACGCCTCGGGCAATTGCAGGTGGTCGAGCAGCTCCAGCAACTGATCGGCATAGCCGAGCAGGGCGGTGCCGCTGGCCGGTCGCGGGCTGGCGCCATGGCCGAGCATGTCGTAGGCGATCACCCGGTATTGCGTGGCCAGGCCAACGATCTGGCCGCCCCACATTTCTTTGTTCAAGCCCACGCCGTGGATCAACACCACGGGTTGGCCAACGCCTGTCGCCAGATAACTGGTGCCGGCCGGGGTGAGTTCAGCGGTGAGCCGAATCATGGAGCGCTCCTGCAATGCCTTTTTTATTGTGATTACTGGGCTTTTTCGGCGGCCAGTTCTTCCAGATCGATGTAGCGATTGCCGATGCGCGGGTGCAGGCGACCACCGTCGGCGCAACCGAGCACCACGACGATTTCGTCGGCGCGCGGGGCGTCTTCGATCTGCATTTCCAGGGTGATGTAGTGCGAGCGCAGGCCTTCGTCATCCTTGTGCATCATCGGAATCTGGATCGAAGTGCCCGGGCCGCCGCGCTTGTTGGTGAAGCTCAGGTAGCTCTTGGCCTTGACCGCTTCGCGGTAGTGATTGCCGAAGCGCAGGGTATGGATCACCGCCGACGCGTGCTCGATTTCGCCATCAGCGCCGACCACCGCGGCTTTGCCGTAGGCCTCGATCTTCTCGGCGCCGCCGATGATGCCCACCAGACGCTCGACCATCATCGCGCCGAGGTCGGAGCAATTGGCGCGGATCTGCGGCTTGAGATCTTCGACAAAGCCATTGCCGACCCACGGGTTCTTCATCACGACGGCCAGGCCGACCATGGTCACCGGGGTGTCGGACGCCTTGCCGCCTTCGATGAAGGTCTCTTCGACATAGCTGACGATCTTGCGGATTTCGAAACTCATGAGCTGCTCCGTAGGGGATAAAGAGTGTCTGTGCGTCTGATGGTATACCATAATACCGATCGTGCAAGTCCCCCTCGCAAGATTCCCTGCCATCAGTCGGACGAATGCCCGCGCATTCAGCTGCCGCTGTAGTCCCTTTCGGTTAACAAAAGATAACGTTGCGCCGATTGTCAGACGTTTCGAATGCCCGATAGGATGAGCCAGCTTCCGAAGGGGGCTCTGGACAGCGGGTTTCAGGACTATGCTTGTGACCAGGCAGTCACCGTGAGCACCCTTGCGGCGCCCTTAAGGTCCATGACCAACAATAATAAACAGGGGAAGGTCTATGAGTCGTTGCCGCCCGCCGGCGTTACGCAACACCGCGTTGCTGGCCACAGCACTCTCTCTGCTGGGCTTTGCCACATTGTCGGCGCCGGTTCTCGCCGCCGAAGCGCCCGCCGACGTGGTCTATGCCACCGAATCGGCCAAGGCCTCGAAAAGCCTGATGCTCGATGTCGTTCACGCCGGAACCCGGCTGGTGGCGGTCGGGGATCGCGGGCACATTCTCTATTCCGACGATCAGGGCAAGACCTGGACCCAGGCCAAGGTGCCGAGCCGCCAGTTGCTGACGGCCGTGTATTTCGTCGATGACAAGCACGGCTGGGCCGTCGGCCACGACGCACAGATCCTCGCCAGCGAAGACGGCGGCCTGACCTGGACCAAACAGTTCGAAGACCTCAAGCGCGAATCGCCGCTGCTCGACGTCTGGTTCAAGGACCTCGACAGCGGCCTCGCTGTGGGGGCCTACGGCGCGCTGCTGGAAACCACCGACGGTGGCAAAAACTGGGAAGACGTCAGTGATCGCCTCGACAACGAAGACCAGTTCCACCTCAACGCCATCGCCTCCGTAAAAGACGCCGGCCTGTTCATCGTCGGCGAGTCGGGCAGCATGTTCCGCTCCGCCGACGGGGGCCAGACCTGGGAAAAACTCGAAGGCCCGTACGAAGGCTCGCTGTTCGGCGTGATCGGCACGGCGCAACCGCAAACCCTGCTGGTCTACGGCCTGCGCGGCAACCTTTACCGCTCCACCGATTTCGGCAGTACGTGGGAGCAGGTCGAGCTGAAAGCCGCGCGCGGTTCGCTGGAGTTCGGCCTGTCCGGCGCCACGCTGCTCGAGGATGGCTCCATCGTCATCGTCGGCAACGGCGGCTCGGTGGTCAGCAGCAGTGACAACGGCGAAACCTTCAGCGTGTTCAACCGTCCGGATCGCATCTCGCTGTCGTCGGTCACCGCCGCCGGCAACGGCAATCTGATCCTGAGCGGGCAGGGTGGCGTCCGGGTCACTTCGCCGAACGGTGCCGAGCTGGGCAAATGAGCCGAATCAATAATAAGAAGGCGGGGCTATGACTTCCTTGAGCACTCATCATCAGGACAAGGCGACGTTTCTCGAGCGCCTGATCTTCAACAACCGCCCGGCAGTGATCGTGATCTGCCTGCTGGTCAGCATTTTCCTGTTCTGGCAGGCCACGCTGATCCGTCCGTCCACCAGTTTCGAAAAGATGATCCCGCTCAAGCATCCGTTCATTGAAAAGATGATGGAGCATCGCAACGATCTGGCGAACCTGGGCAACACCGTGCGCATTTCGGTGGAAGCGAAGGACGGCGACATCTTCTCCAGGGAGTACATGGAAACCCTGCGTCAGATCAACGACGAGGTGTTCTACATCTCCGGCGTCGACCGTTCCGGCCTCAAGTCGCTGTGGAGCCCGAGCGTGCGCTGGACCGAAGTGACCGAGGAAGGTTTTGCCGGCGGCGAAGTGATCCCGCAGAGCTACAACGGCTCCCAGGACAGCCTCGATCTGCTGCGCAACAACGTGCTCAAGTCCGGTCAGGTCGGACGTCTGGTGGCCAACGACTTCAAGTCGAGCATCGTCGACATCCCGCTGCTGGAGTCCTATCCGGACCCGCAGGACCAGGGCAAGCTGCTGGCGCTGGACTACCGCAAGTTCTCCCATGAGCTTGAAGATAAAATCCGCAACAAGTTCGAAGCGCAGAACCCTAACGTCAAGATCCACATCGTCGGTTTCGCCAAGAAGGTTGGCGACCTGATCGACGGCCTGGTGATGGTGGTGATGTTCTTCGGCATCGCCTTCGTCATCACCCTGATTCTGCTGCTGTGGTTCACCAACTGCTTGCGCAGCACCGTGGCGGTGTTGAGCACCACGCTGGTGGCGGTGGTCTGGCAACTGGGGTTGATGCACTTCTTCGGGTTCGGTCTCGATCCGTATTCGATGCTGGTGCCGTTCCTGATCTTCGCCATCGGCATTTCCCACGGCGTGCAGAAGATCAACGGTATCGCCCTGCAATCCGGCGAGGCGGACAACGCCCTGACCGCCGCGCGGCGCACATTCCGTCAGCTGTTCCTGCCGGGGATGATCGCGATTCTGGCGGACGCCGTCGGCTTCATCACGCTGTTGATCATCGACATCGGTGTGATCCGCGAGCTGGCCATCGGCGCCTCCATCGGCGTGGCGGTGATCGTGTTCACCAACCTGATCCTGCTGCCGGTGGCGATTTCCTATGTCGGCATCAGCAAGCGCGCCATCGCCAAGAGCAAGAAGGACGCGCACCGCGAACATCCGTTCTGGCGCCTGCTGTCGAACTTTGCCAACCCGAAAGTCGCCCCGATCTCCATCGCCCTGGCGCTGGTCGCCTTCGGTGGCGGCCTCTGGTACAGCCAGAACCTGAAGATCGGCGACCTCGACCAGGGGGCGCCGGAACTGCGTCCGGATTCGCGCTACAACAAGGACAACAACTTCATCATCAGCAACTACTCGACCAGCTCCGACGTGCTGGTGGTGATGGTCAAGACCAAGTCCGAAGGCTGCTCGCGCTATGAAGCCATGGCGCCGATCGACGAGCTGATGTGGAAGATGCAGAACACCGAGGGCGTGCAGTCGGCGATCTCGTTGGTGACCGTGTCCAAGCAGATGATCAAGGGCATGAACGAGGGCAACCTGAAATGGGAAACCCTGTCACGCAACCCTGACGTGCTGAACAACTCCATCGCCCGGGCCGATGGCCTGTACAACAACAGCTGTTCGCTGGCGCCGGTGCTGGTGTTCCTCAACGACCACAAGGCTGAAACCCTCGACCGCGCAGTGCATGCGGTGCAGGACTTCGCCAAGGAAAACAACAAGGAAGGCCTGGAATTCATCCTCGCGGCCGGTAACGCCGGGATCGAGGCGGCCACCAACGAGGTGATCAAGAAGTCCGAGCTGACCATCCTGATCCTGGTGTACATCTGCGTGGCGGTCATGTGCATGATCACCTTCCGCTCGTGGGCGGCGACCTTGTGCATCGTGCTGCCGCTGGTGCTGACCTCGGTGCTGGGCAACGCGCTGATGGCGTTCATGGGCATCGGCGTGAAGGTGGCGACGCTGCCGGTGGTGGCGCTCGGCGTGGGGATCGGCGTGGACTACGGCATCTACATCTACAGCCGTCTGGAAAGTTTTCTGCGAGCCGGCCTGCCGTTGCAGGAAGCCTATTACCAGACCCTCAAATCCACCGGTAAAGCGGTGCTGTTCACCGGTCTGTGCCTGGCCATCGGCGTGTGCACCTGGATCTTCTCGGCGATCAAGTTCCAGGCCGACATGGGCCTGATGCTGACCTTCATGCTGCTGTGGAACATGTTCGGTGCGCTGTGGCTGCTGCCGGCACTGGCGAAGTTCCTGATCAAGCCGGAGAAACTGGCGGGGCAGAAGGGCAACTCTCTGTTTGCTCACTGATCCATTTGGCTGAAATGAAAAAGCCGCAACCTTGAAGGGTTGCGGCTTTTTTATGTCTCGAAGTTCACGATTAACCCTGTGGGAGCTGGCTTGCCAGCGATAGCGGATCAACAGCCCACATCAATGTTGAATGTTAAGCCTTCATCGCTGGCAAGCCAGCTCTCACAGGGTTTTGTTGTGTTCAGGAGAGTTCGGTGCCGAGCACAACACTCAAAGCACTTCGCGCATCATCCAGCTGCACCAACGTCGCATGTCGCGCCCCCAGCGCATCCCGATTCTCGATCGCCGTCAGAATCGCCTTGTGCCGAGGCAATGCCAGCTCATGCAGATTCGGCCGCTGATTCGAATGCTTCAGCGCCTCGGCAATCGCCACCGCAAGCATGTTGCACAGGTTGGCCAGCAAGTCGTTGTGGGTTGCGTCAGCAATCCGGCTGTGAAAATCCAGATCCGGTTGCAACAACGCCTCAGGCGTCGGCGCCGCTTCCATGCGCTGGTAAGCCTCGGCAATCGACGCAATGTCGGCATCGGTGGCGTGCTGGGCGGCGAGGGCAGCGGCGGCCGGTTCGATGATGCTGCGCACGCTGGTCAGGACGTTGAAGAACTCGTTCTGCGGGCTGCTTTGCATCAACCAGTGCAGCACGTCCGGGTCGAGCATGTGCCATTCGCGGCGTGGCTTGACCACGGTGCCGACGCGCGGCTTGGAATACACCAGCCCCTTGGCGACCAGCACTCGGGTGGCTTCGCGCAACACCGGCCGGCTGACCGCGTACTCCTCGCAGAGCAAGGCTTCGGCGGGCAGCTTGTCGCAGGGCAGAAAGCGTCCGGAAACAATCTGCATGCCCAGTTCCTGGACGATGCGCGAGTGCATGCTTTTACGGTCGGAAGGTTTGCGGTAATCCATGGGGAGTGGCGCGATCCTGAGCGATGGAGATGCCGCGCATCATAGCAGGCACGACGTAATCTGGAGCGAGGCAATGATCGTTCCCACGCTCTGCGTGGGAATGCCTGAAGGGACGCTCTGCGTTCCAGCTCTCGAATGGGACGCAGAGCGTCCCGGGCTGCATTCCCACGCGGAGCGTGGGAACGATCAGTCGGCGGTTTTAGTGGGAATGGCGCGGCACTTCAGCCCCTCGGCAACCGACGAGGAAGTCGAAATCGCAACCCTGATCCGCCTGCAGCACATGGTCGATGTACAACTGACGATACCCACCTACCAACAGCTGCTGCGGCGGTTGCAGATCCGCCATCCGCGCCGCCAGTTCAGCGTCCGGAATATCCAGATGCAAACGCCCGCTGGCGCAGTCCAGTTCGATCCAGTCGCCTTCCTTCACCGCCGCCAAAGGCCCGCCGGCCGCCGCTTCCGGAGCGACGTGCAAGACAACGGTGCCGTAAGCGGTGCCGCTCATCCGTGCATCGGAGATGCGCACCATGTCGGTCACGCCCTGCGCCAGCAGCTTGGCCGGCAAACCCATGTTGCCGACCTCGGCCATGCCCGGATAACCCTTCGGCCCGCAATTTTTCATCACCAGAATCGAGTCCGCATCGACGTCCAGTTCCGGATCGTTGATCCGCGTCTTGTACATGTCGAAGTTCTCGAAAACGACGGCGCGGCCACGGTGCTGCATCAGTTCCGGCGTGGCGGCTGACGGCTTGAGCACCGCGCCCAGTGGCGCCAGGTTGCCGCGCAATACGCAGATGCCGCCGTCAGCGCGGATCGGGTTGTCGAGGGTGCGGATCACTTCGTCCTCGCCATAGATCGGTGCGTCCTTGGTGTTCTCGCCGATGGATTTGCCGTTGACGGTCAGCGCGTTCGGGTTGGGAATCAGATTGGCCTCGCCAAGGCGGCGCAGCACGGCCGGCAAGCCGCCCGCGTAGTAGAACTCTTCCATCAGGAAACGCCCGGACGGTTGCAGGTCGACGATGGTCGGCATGCCACGACCGATGCGGGTCCAGTCGTCCAGATCCAACTCGACGCCGATGCGCCCGGCGATGGCTTTGAGATGGATCACCGCGTTGGTCGAACCGCCAATGGCTGCGTTGACACGGATCGCGTTTTCGAAGGCTTCCTTGGTCAGGATCTTCGACAGTTTCAGATCCTCACGAACCATCTCCACCGCACGCATGCCGGACATGTGCGCCAGCACATAACGCCGCGCATCCACCGCCGGAATCGCCGCGTTGTGCGGCAGGGATGTGCCGAGTGCTTCGGCCATGCAGGCCATGGTCGACGCGGTGCCCATGGTGTTGCAGGTGCCGGCCGAGCGGGACATGCCGCCCTCGGCCGCAAGGAAATCGTCAATCGTGATGGTGCCGGCCTTGACCTGCTCGCTGAGCTGCCAGACCACGGTACCGGAGCCGATGTCCTTACCCTTGTGCTTGCCGTTGAGCATCGGCCCGCCGGTGACAACGATCGCCGGCACGTCGCAACTGGCCGCGCCCATCAGCAGGGCCGGGGTGGTCTTGTCGCAACCGGTCAGCAGCACCACGCCGTCAATCGGGTTGCCGCGAATCGCTTCCTCGACGTCCATGCTCGCCAGGTTGCGGGTGAGCATGGCGGTCGGGCGCAGGTTCGACTCGCCATTGGAGAACACAGGAAATTCAACCGGAAAACCACCGGCCTCGATCACCCCACGTTTGACGTGTTCCGCGATCTGGCGGAAGTGCGCGTTGCACGGGGTCAGCTCTGACCAGGTGTTGCAGATGCCGATGATCGGCTTGCCGTGGAACTGATGGTCGGCGATGCCCTGATTCTTCATCCAGCTGCGGTACATGAAGCCGTTCTTGTCGGCCGTGCCAAACCATTGGGCGGAGCGCAGGGTGGGTTTCTTATCAGACATGATCGATTCTCTTATTGTAAGACTATTGTTTGCGAGCTTCGGCTAAACATAAGCGCAAAATCGCCGCTTTGGAAGTGTTGTTGCGTAATTAGTATTACTATATAGTCGTTTTCGACGGAGGGATGGCCCTGGTGGTTTTCCGCGAGAGGCGTCCCCCGAGGTTCCATAAAAACAACAATCGGAGACCGATCTCATGAGCCAGGAACTGCGGCTTGTCCGGCGCATCACGCTGAAACTGATTCCCTTCCTGATCCTGCTGTACTTGATCGCCTATGTGGATCGCTCCGCCGTCGGCTTCGCCAAGCTGCACATGGGCGCCGACATCGGCATTGGCGATGCCGCCTACGGCCTCGGCGCCGGGCTGTTTTTCATCGGCTACTTTCTGTTTGAAATCCCCAGCAATCTGATGCTCGAACGCTTTGGCGCGCGGCGCTGGTTTGCGCGGATCATGATCACCTGGGGCGCGATCACCATTGGCATGGCCTTCGTTCAGGGCCCGCACAGTTTCTACGTGATGCGCTTTCTGCTCGGCGCGGCGGAGGCGGGGTTCTTTCCCGGCGTTCTTTACTACATCACCCAATGGTTCCCGGTGCGCCATCGCGGCAAGATCCTCGGGTTGTTCATCCTGTCCCAACCCATCGCGATGATGATCACCGGCCCCGTTTCGGGCGGTTTGCTGGGCATGGACGGCATCCTCGGCCTGCATGGCTGGCAGTGGCTGTTCATCGTCATCGGCACCCCGGCGATCCTGCTGACCTGGCCGGTATTGCGCTGGTTGCCGGACGGCCCACAGCAAGTGAAATGGATGGATCAGGCCGAGAAGGACTGGTTGACCGGCGAGCTGAAAAAGGACCTGCAGGAATACGGCCAGACCCGTCACGGCAATCCGCTGCATGCGCTGAAAGACAAACGTGTGTTGCTGCTGGCGCTGTTCTATCTGCCGGTCACCCTGAGCATTTATGGCCTGGGCCTGTGGCTGCCGACCCTGATCAAACAGTTCGGCGGCAGCGATCTGGTGACCGGTTTCGTGTCATCGGTGCCGTACATCTTCGGGATCATCGGCCTGCTGATCATTCCGCGCAGTTCCGACCGTTTGAATGATCGCTATGGTCATCTGGCGGTGCTCTATGTGCTGGGCGCCATGGGCCTGTTCCTCAGTGCCTGGCTGTCGTTGCCGGTGGCGCAACTGGCAGCGTTGTGTCTGGTGGCATTCGCGCTGTTTTCCTGCACGGCGGTGTTCTGGACTTTGCCGGGGCGCTTCTTCGCTGGTGCCAGTGCCGCCGCCGGGATTGCCTTGATCAACTCGGTGGGCAACCTGGGCGGCTACATCGGCCCGTTCGTGATCGGCGCCTTGAAGGAATACACCGGCAACCTTGCTTCGGGCCTGTATTTCCTGTCCGGGGTGATGGTGTGCGGGCTGATTCTGACGGGCGTCGTCTATCGCGTGCTAGAGCGCAAGCATGTGCTCCCGGTTGACCAATTTGCAGCGAGTGCACGCGGTGCCACTCGAACCTGAATGATCGGCGCTATCCCTTGTGGGAGCTGGCTTGCCAGCGATGATGTCAGCACATTCAGTATTGATGTATCTGACAGATGGTTATCGCTGGCAAGCCAGCTCCCACAGGGTCTTGGGGTGTTTCGAAGGCTTGTTTACAGGAGAGGATTTATGCATCTGGTTCAATTCGAATTGAGTAGCGGCGAGCGCCGTGTCGGGGTGGTCGAGGACGGTCTGGTGCGTGAAGTGCAGGATGCGCGCACGGTTCGAGATCTGGCCCTGGCCGCGATCGAGGCCGGCAACACGCTCGTGCAGCAAGTGCAAACCCTCGGCCTGGGCATCAGCCATGATTACGCCGAGTTGCTGGCCCAACTGCGCATCCTGCCGCCACTGGACCACCCGGACCCCGCGCACCTGCTGGTCAGCGGCACCGGCCTCACCCACCTGGGCAGTGCCTCGGCCCGGGACAAGATGCATCAGCAGGCCGGCGACGAAGCGTCGATGACCGACACCATGCGTATCTTCAAATGGGGCGTGGAGGGCGGCAAACCGGCGGCGGGGCAGTCCGGGGTGCAGCCGGAATGGTTCTACAAGGGCGACGGCAGCATTGTCGTGCGTCCTGGCCAGCCGTTCCCGCTGCCGCCGTTTGCCGAAGACGCCGGCGAGGAGCCGGAGATGGCCGGCCTCTACGTCATCGGCCACGACGGCAAGCCTTATCGCCTGGGGTTTGCGGTGGGCAACGAGTTCTCCGATCACGTCATGGAACGCAAGAATTACTTGTACCTGGCCCACTCCAAGCTGCGCAGTTGCAGCTACGGGCCGGAACTTTGCACGGGTGAATTGCCTCAACACCTGGCGGGCACCAGTCGCATCCTGCGCGACGGCGAAGTGCTGTGGCAAAACGAGTTCCTCAGCGGCGAGGCCAACATGTGCCACAGCCTGGCGAACCTCGAGTACCACCACTTCAAGTACCGCCAGTTCCTGCGCCCGGGCGACGTGCACATTCACTTTTTCGGCACCGCGACCCTGTCGTTCGCCGATGGCATTCGCACTCAACCGGGCGACGTGTTCGAAATCAGCCAGGCCGAATTCGGCGCACCGCTGGTCAACGGCATCACCCCGGTCGCAGCGGCATTCGAACCGGACAGCATCGGCACCCTTTAAGGAGATCCCATGACTCAGATTCTCGGTCACAACTACATCGGCGGTCGTCGCAGCGCGGCGGGCAACGTCAAGCTGCAAAGCGTCGACGCCACCACGGGCGAAGCACTGCCCCACGATTTCATTCAGGCCACGGAAGCGGAAGTGGACGCTGCCGCCAAAGCCGCTGCGGCGGCGTATCCGGCGTATCGCAGCCTCAGCGCCGAACGCCGCGCGCAGTTTCTCGATGCGATTGCCGATGAGCTGGATGCGCTGGGCGATGACTTCGTGGCCGTGGTCTGTCGCGAAACCGCACTGCCTGCCGGACGGATTCAAGGTGAAAGAGGGCGCACCAGCGGCCAGATGCGCTTGTTCGCCAAAGTCCTGCGACGCGGTGATTTCTACGGTGCACGCATCGACCTGCCGTTGCCGGATCGTCAGCCGTTGCCGCGTCCGGATCTGCGCCAGTACCGCATCGGCCTGGGGCCGGTGGCGGTGTTCGGCGCCAGCAATTTTCCGCTGGCATTCTCCACCGCCGGCGGTGATACCGCGTCGGCGCTGGCGGCCGGTTGCCCGGTGGTGTTCAAGGCCCACAGCGGTCATATGGCTACGGCCGAACTCGTCGCTGATGCGCTGATCCGCGCGGCGGAAAAAACCGCCATGCCGGCCGGTGTCTTCAACATGATCTACGGCGGTGGCGTCGGCGAATGGCTGGTCAAGCATCCTGCGATTCTGGCCGTGGGTTTCACCGGCTCGCTGCGCGGCGGACGGGCGCTGTGTGACATGGCCGCCGCGCGGCCTCAGCCAATCCCGGTATTTGCCGAGATGTCGAGCATCAACCCGGTGATCGTATTGCCCGAGGCCCTGGCCGTGCGTTCGGAAACCGTTGCTCGCGATCTGACCGCGTCGGTGGTGCAGGGCTGCGGTCAGTTCTGTACCAATCCGGGCCTGGTGATCGGCATTCGCTCAGTGCAGTTCACGGCATTCATAGAGCAAGTCGCGGCGCTGATCAGTGATCAACCGGCGCAAACCATGCTCAATGCCGGCACCCTCGGCAGCTACGGCAAAGGCCTGGAAAAACTCTTGGCCCACGCCGGCATCGAGCATCTGGCGGGTAATCCGCAGCAGGGCAATCAGGCGCAGCCGCAGTTGTTCAAGGCCGATGTCAGCCTGCTGATCGATGGCGATGAAGTGCTGCAGGAAGAAGTGTTCGGCCCGACCACTGTGATCGTTGAAGTGGCTGACAAGGCGCAGTTGAGCGCGGCGTTGCAGGGCCTGCATGGGCAACTGACGGCGACGATTATCGGCGAGCAGGCGGATTTCGAGCGCTTCCTGGAACTCACTCCATTGCTGGAGCAGAAGGTCGGACGGATCCTGCTCAATGGTTATCCGACCGGTGTGGAAGTGTGTGATTCGATGGTTCATGGCGGGCCGTATCCGGCGACCTCCGATGCCCGCGGCACCTCGGTGGGTACGCTGGCGATCGATCGTTTCCTGCGCCCGGTGTGCTTCCAGAACTACCCCGACAGCCTGCTGCCGGAACCGCTGAAAAACGCCAACCCGCTGCGTATTCAGCGGCTGGTCGACGGCAAGCCATCGCGCGAAGCCCTGTAACCACACCGAAAACCCTGTGGGAGCTGGCTTGCCAGCGATGGCGGCGGCACATTCAGTATTTATGTGACTGACAAATTGCAATCGCAGGCTGGCCAGCTCCCACAGGGATCGTTGATCGTTCCCACGCTCCGCGTGGGAATGCAGCCCGGGACGCTCTGCGTCCCATTCGAGAGCTGGAACGCGGAGCGTCCCTTGAGGCATTCCCACGCAGAGCGTGGGAACGATCAAGAGCGGGGCTTTGAGCTATCATTGCCCCTTTCCCCCTGAAAGACATGATTGCCATGACTGCCGTAACCGAAACCCTTCTCAACGCCCTCGAACACTGCGGTATGGTCGAAATCGACGGCCTGCACGCTTTCGAATTCGCCCTCGACGAAGACGACAACCTGCACATCGAATGCATCGATGGCCGAACAGCCAAGCACTGGGAATTCACCCCGGCTCAGGTGGCGGCGGCGACGTTTGATGAAGACCTGCAGAGCTGGCTGATCGTCGGTTTTTCCAGCGACACCAAGACCGTCGGCGAACACCGTCTGGTCTGCCTCGGGGATGTACTGAGCAGCGCCGACGACGAGGATGAAGCCGAATGAACATGCGTAAATTCTGGCCATTGCTGATGGCCGGCAGCGTCGGCGCGATGGGACTTTCCAGTGCCTCGGCCGAGAGCTTCCAGTTTTTGGTGGGCTCCTACACCGCCGGCACCAGCGAAGGCATCTACCGGATGAACTTCGACAGCGCCACCGGACAGATCGACGCCAAACCGTTGCAAGTGATCAAGAGCGAAAACCCGTCGTGGCTGACCCTGTCGAAGGATCAGCGCCGGTTGTTCGTGGTCAACGAAAACGGCCCAGGCCAGAAAGATCCGGTCGGTCGTGTGAGCAGCTACGCCATCGATCCGAAGACCCACGCGCTGACCCTGATCAATCAGGTCCAGAGCCTGGGCAACGAGCCGACCCATTCGAGCCTCAGCGGCGACGCCAGTCATCTGTTCGTCAGCAACTACTCGGTGGTTGAAGATCCGGGCGGCACCCTCGCGGTATTGCCGGTGGGCAGCGACGGCAAGCTCAAACCGGTGGTGCAGATGAGCGCGCACCCGGCGAGCCGGGTCAATCCCGAGCGTCAGGCCTCGAACCACGTGCACTCGACGGTGTCCTCGCCGGACGGCCGTTACGTGTTCTCCAATGACCTGGGTGCGGACAAGGTCTTCATCTACCAATTCGACCCGAAAGCCAACCCGGATCTGCCGCTGACCCCGGCGAAAACCGCGTCGGTGCAACTGCCAGCCGGCAGCGGCCCGCGTCATCTGTTGTTCAGCGCGGACGGCAAACATGCCTGGCTGACCATGGAAATGAGTGCTCAGGTCGCGGTATTCGACTACAAGGACGGCGTGCTGACCCAGACGCAACTGGTCGATCTGGCTGCCGGCCAGCCAACCTCGGACAAAGCCGCCGCCGCGCTGCACGCGTCCGCCGATGGCAAATTCCTCTACGTCAGCAACCGTGGCACCGCCAATCAGCTGCTGGTGTTCGCCATTGACCCGGCCAGCGGCCAGCTCAAGGAACTGCAACGACGTTCGGTGGAAGGCGATCACCCGCGCGAGTTCAGCCTCGATCCAAGCGGCAAATTCCTGCTGATCGCCAATCAGAAGAGCAACCAGATTGTCGTGGTCGAGCGCGACGGCAAGACCGGTCTGCTGGGCAAAACCGTGCAAAAGCTGCCGATGGACGCCCCGAGCGATCTCAAGTTTCTCGTGCGTCAATAAGCCGCAGGCCCCGGTCTACGGGGCCTGAAGCTTTGTATTAATCCTGCTGATAACAGGTAATGTTGCAAAGCATTTCAAGCGATCAACCCTCGAGCGTTAAGTTTGCTCCACGGCCCAACCGGGCAAGCCAGCCAACTGAACACGAGGGTTACCGCCATGAACTTCAATCTCTTCTCCGTAATTGCCGCTTCCGCCATCTCCGCTACCGTGGCTCTGCCAGCCAGCGCCAACGTTGAAATCAGCGACAAAAAAGCCCACACCCAGAGCTACACCCAGAAATACCTGCAACAAAGCGCCAACTTCTACGCCGCGCTGGATCACAAAGCTCAACACTGAAATTTCCGTCACGCCCTGGAACTGCCCAAGGCTGCGATCCTTTGATCTTGTTTCCCAAAAAGCAAAATCAAAAGATCGCAGCCTTGGGCAGTTTTTTGTCTGCGCAACGACCGGCGATAGCTATTTTCAAACGGCGAGATAGACCGGCTAAATAATCAACGAAGCTGATGGTTACTATGGAAAACCCTGAGTGGTTACCCCGGCTTTTTTGATCGATTCTGTGGGCCTCGAAACATTGTCCACGGAGCACACATCATGGCCAGTTCAATCATCACTTCCGCCAAACGCGGCGCCTACGTGGCCATCGGTCTGTACTTGGTCATGGTGTTGTTCGTCAGTCTGGCGTCGCAGTCGCAACACAGCTTCGAAGCACCGATCGACGTCGCCCATCCTGGCATCCAGTTCGAACTTCGCTCGCAAAACGCGGCGGTCGGTTCAGCTGAACTCGCGGGAGTCGGCGGAGCATGAAAGGCTACAGACTCTGGGTCATCGCCGGGCTGGCGTTCCTGACCAACGGCGCTTCCCTGTTGGGATTCGGCCAGGGTTCGGTCGGCGGACTGGCCCGGGCCATAGAGGCCAACCACAGCATTGCTCACAACATCGAACGGGCCAATGCGCTGGGGCTGTTGGCCGGCAATCCACCAGTGAAAACTGCCATCGGTTTTCTCGGCCCGTTTGAAGTGGATTGCTCGGCCATCGGCATGTGTGAAGTGCTGGCGTAACGCGCCTACTTTTTCATGATGCCGGTGAACAGCTCCGATTCCAGAAACCGCTGCAACCAGGCCTGCAACCGCACGTAAGGCGTCTGCGCAAACCAGTCACGATCAACGTGAGCGAACTGGCGAACGAACGGCAACAGCGCGATATCGGCCAGGCTCGGATGATTGGCCAGCAAGTAATCGCGACCTTCGAGCAACTCATCCAGTTTCTGCAAGAACAGAGCACCTTCCGCCCGATAAGCCTCCATCGGCTGTTCCGGATAACGCTCGGCGTACTTGTAGCGATTCAGGTGAATCTTGAATACGCGATCGTTGGCTTCGATCAACTCGGCGATCCTTGAATCACCACCCAGCAACCAGTCATCCGGATCATGCTGCGCCAGCGCCCAACGCATGATCTCCAGGCTCTCATCGATCACCTGACCGTCCGCGTCCAGCACCGGCACCGTGCCCTTGGGCGAGATCGCCAGCATCTGGGCCGGTTTGGCTTTCAGACTGACTTCGACGATCTCCACCGGCACGCCCGAATAACGCAGGGCCATCCGTGCCCGCATCGCGTACGGGCAGCGGCGGAAGGAATACAGCGTGTTCATTTCACCTCCAGTGTGCTCAGACCGTTGCCCTGGCGCTGTACCTGAATCTGCACCGGAATCCGCTCGTGCATTTCCTGCACGTGGGAAATCACCGCGACCTTGCGGCCCTGCGCCTGCAAGCCGTCGAGGGCGTCCATGGCCAGTTGCAGGGATTCCGGATCGAGGCTGCCGAAACCTTCGTCGATGAACAGCGATTCGATCTTCAGCGTGCTCGACGCCATCGAGGCCAGACCCAGGGCGAGGGCCAGCGAGACCAGGAAGGTTTCGCCGCCGGACAACGAATGCACCGAGCGCAGTTCGTCGCCCATTTCGGTGTCCATCACCAGCAGGCCGAGCATGCTGCCGCCGCGCTTGAGGCGATAGCGCTTGACCAGCTGCCGCAGTTGCACGTTGGCGTGATGCACCAGCAAGTCGAGGTTGTAGGCCTGGGCGATCTTGCGGAAGGTGTCGCCGGTGGCCGAGCCGATCAGCGCATTGAGCCGCGCCCAGCGCTGATACTCGGCACAGGCATCGGCGATCCGCTGCGCCAGCGCCTGATTGGCGTTCTGGCGCCGCTGGTCTTCGGCCTGCTCGGCGCGCAGTTCGGCACATTGCTGTTCGCTGGCCGTGCACTGGTTTTGCAGGTCGGCGAGGGCGCTGGCGAGCTGTTCGGCATCCAGATTGCCGTTGTGCTGGGCCTGATGTTCGAGCAGACGCTGATCGCGTTCCTGCAACAACACCTTGGCCTGTTCAACGGCTTTTTCGTTGTGCTGCAAGCGCTGGCGCAGTTCGTCGACCTGCGCGTCATCGATCCGCAGCAGCTCTTCGAGGCCACCGTCATCCAGTTCCGGATGGCGCGCACGCCAGTCGGCAATCTTGCCGGCCAGATCGCGGTCTTCGGTTTCCAGCGCTTGCAGACGCTCTTGCTGCGCTTTCAGTTCGGCGGCGATTTGCACGAGCTGCGTACGCGCGTCCTGCAGCGCCTGAGTCGTCGTGGATTCGGCGTTGCGCGCCTGCTCCACGGCCTGTTCCAGTTGCTGCTGCCAATGCTCGGCGCAGCTGTGATCTCCCAACAATTGCGCCAGTTTTTCCTGACTGGCCTGTTGTTGCCCGGTCAGCGCGTTGAGTTGCTGCTTAGCGTTTTGCAGCTGCTGCACACGGCCCTGTTGGCGGTCCTGTTCTTTCTCGAGCGTCTGCTGGCGCTGTTGCTGTTCGGCCAGCTCTTCCTTCTGCTGATCGACTTGCGCCAGGCGTTCGGCGATCTGCCGGTCAAGCTGCATGAAGGTCGCAGCCGGTTCAGCGCGCAAGGCATCGAGGGTGTCGCTCGGCAGCAGTGTGGCGAAGGCCGCCAGTTCTTCGTCCAGGCGCTGGCGGTCAGCGCTCAGCTCGCGTTGCTGATTGCTCAGGTGCTGAGTCGCTTGCTGGTGTGCGGTCTCGGCCTGACGCAATTGCTGGGTCAGGCGCGCCGCATCCTGTTGCAGCGTGAGCAGGGCGGTCTGGCGCTGTTCGTCCTGGGTAATGCTCTGATTCAGTTGTTCGTTCTGGCGGGTCAGCCACGTGGCGCGCTTGTCACTGTCCTGATTCAGCAACGATGTCGCGAGCGGATGTGCCTCGATGCTCGGCGTCAGCGCCAGCTGCTGGGCGGCCAGTTGTTCCTGCTGTTGCAGCAGTTCCTTTTGCCGAGCAATCACCCCACCGACATCAGCGCGCAGCTCGGTGAGTTTTTCCTTCAGTTGATCGACGGCTTGCTGCGCGCTGGCCTGCTCGCTTTCATCGTGACGGCCGAGGCTTTGCAGCAGGGCTTCCGGCTGATGATACGGGTGCTCGTTGCTGCCGCACACTGGGCACGGCTGGTCGTCCTGCAACTGCGCGCGCAACTCTTCGACACTGGCACTGCGGGCCAGACGCTGGCGTTCGAGCAGTTCGCGGGTGACGTTGAGGGTCTGTTCGGCGACGGTCAGCTCGGACTTGGTTTTCACCCCGTCCTGAGTCAGGCGCTCGCGTTCCTGTTGCGCATCGAGCTGACGCTGTTGCAGTTCGGCACTGCGCTTGTCCAGCTCCTGCTGACTGGCCCACAGGCGCGTCAGGTCCTCGACGGCGCGCAATTGCTTGCGGTTGTCCTGCAACAGATTGCCGAGGATGCCGATCTGTTCGGCGACGGCGTCCGGTTCGGCACCGGCCTCTTTGAACAGCACTTCCAGCTGCTGCTTCTGCGTGGCGAGCGCTTCGCTGGCGCGGGTGGCGTTTTCTTCGAGGGACGCCAGTTCGCCTTGACCCTTGTTCAACCGATTGCCGATCAGCATCAGTTGCTGCAAGCGGTCGCGATAGGCATTCCACGCTTCGCTCAACGGTGCCAGATGAGCGCTTTGCTCAAGATCAGCGGCAATGCGCTGCAAGCGTTCGGCGACCTGTTTTTGCTGATCGAGCAGGGACTGGATTGTGCTTTGGCCCTGGGTGCAGGCCTGCTCTGCGGCGTGCTTCGCTTCGGCGCCGGACGCAACGTCCTTGGCGAGGCGGGCGAGGGTGCTTTGCTCCTCGAAAGCCTGGCGCAACAGCGGCGCGCTTTCGCTCAACTGCGTTTGCGCCTGGGTCAGGGCGATCTGCGCGGCGGCGAGATCCTGTTCCAGTCGCGTCTGGCGCTCGGTCAGTTCGCTTTCTTGCCGGGTGTGCGCGCTGATCTGTTCCGCCAGTGGCGTCAGCAGTGCATCCAGTTCGGTTTTGCGGGCGAACTGGTGCCGTTGCGGCGCGAGTTGTTCCAGGCGGGTGAGCTTCAAACGCTCACCGGCCATCGACTCTCGCTCATGCTCGGCGCTGCGCAGTTGCTCGGCGGCGGCTAGTTGGGAGTCTTGCAGTCGTAGCAGCTCTTTTAGCCAGTCGTGCTGTTGCTCGATCTGCTTGAGCTGCGCTTGCTGCAACTTCAATTGTTGTTGGGCGGCATTGAAGCGTTCGTCGAGTTCGGCGCGGGCTTCAGGGGCCAGCGGAGTCACGCCGATGGCCTGATCCTGCAACTGCTTGTGGGCTTCGCGGGCCTCTTTGGTCTTGTCGAACGCACGGCGGCCGAGGCGAGTGTAGAGCGCGGTGTCGGTGAGCTTTTCCAGCAGTTCGCTGCGGTCGTTGTCGTCGGCCTTGAGGAAGGCACTGAACTCGCTCTGGGCCAGCAGCACGGCGCGGGTGAACTGTTCGAAGTTCAGGCCCAGTGCGGCTTCGAGCTGAGTCTTGTACTCGCCTTTCTGACTGGCGAGCAGTTGATCCTGATCGATGTCGCGCAGGCTCTGACGGCTGGCCTGCAACTTGCCACCGGCCTTTTCCCGGGCGCGGTTGGCTTCCCAGCGCGCGCGATAGCGACGGCCATCGACGCCGACAAAATCCACTTCGGCAAAGCCTTCACCGGTGCCGCGACGCAGCAGGGTGCGCGGGTCACCGGTGGCGATTTCGCCGTCGGCGTCCGGCACCTTGGCGTCACGCCCGGTGTTGTTCAGGCGTGGCACGGCGCCGAACAGCGCCAGGCACAAGGCATCGAGCAGAGTGCTTTTACCGGCGCCGGTGGGGCCGGTGATCGCGAACAGACCGGCGCTGGCCAGTGGTTCGGCGGTGAAGTCGATTTCGAAAGGGCCGGCCAGCGAAGCGAGGTTCTTCAAACGAATGGCGAGAATCTTCATGGCTGCTCGCCCTCCATTTGTACGTCTTGCAGCAGTTCGGCGAAGTCCTTGAGGGTTTGCTCGTCGACCTCGTTGCCGTAATTGTCGAGCCAGGCGCGACCGAACAACTCCTGCGGCGTGAGCTGGTCCAGCTCGATCAGCGCGCTGCCGTCCTCGGCGCCGTCAGCGCCCCGATTGCCGGCATATTCCGCGGCAATTCGCACCAGTCGCACAGCCTTGCCTTGCAGGGCGCTTTCGACCTGATGGCGCAGATCCGGTTGCGGCTCGTCGAGGCGCACCCGCACTTCCAGCCACGGTTGGCGCTGGGTTTCGGCCAGCAGGTCGATGTTCGGCAGGTCCGCCAGTTGCAGCAGAATTTCGGCCAGCGGCGCAGGGCCGAGGCGCTGCAAGTTTACGGAGCGGGGGATCAGCATAGGCTCGACGCTGACCAGGGTTTCGCCTTCCAGAACGACGTCGAGAACCTGGTGCTGATAACTGATTTCTGAAAACGACAACGGAATCGGCGAGCCGCTGTAGCGAATCCGATCTTCACCGTTGACCTTCTGCGGCTTGTGCAAATGGCCGAGCGCGACATAGCTGATGCTCGGTCCGAACAGGCTGGCAGGCAGGGCTTCGGCGTTGCCGATGATCAGGCTGCGCTCGGAGTCTTCCGACACCGAGCCGCCGGCCATGTGCGCGTGGCTGATGGCGACCAATGCCTGACCCGGCTGACGCTTGGCGTTCGCCGCTTCGATCAGCCATTCATGCACCTGGCCAATGCCGCGCAGGTAGTTGTCGCCCAGATGCGCGCCGGTCACTTCGGCAGGGCGCAGGAACGGCAGCGCCAGGCACCATGCAGCGATTTCACCGGTGGCGTCCGGCAGCGGCAACAGCAGGCGTTCCGCATCCAGCTGCCCGTCGTCCAGCCACAACACCCGGCCCAGCGCATGGGTACGCAAACGCCGCATCAACGGCGCGGGCAGTTCGATCCGCGAACCGGAATCGTGGTTGCCGGCGATCATCACGATGGTCAGTAACGGTTGCTGTTCGTGGGCGCTGACGATGAAATCGTAGAGGCGTTCCTGGGCTTTGACCGGCGGATTGACCGTGTCGAAGATGTCGCCGGCGATCAGCAGCACGTCCGGCTGCGCCAGCTTCAATTGGCGCAGCAGCCACTCGAGAAAACAGGCGTGCTCGAAATCGCGCTCCTGGCCGTGCAGGTTCTGCCCAAGGTGCCAGTCGGAGGTGTGAAACAGACGCAAGGCTGACTCCGCAATATAAAAAGGTGATGGCCGCCGGGATGAGAGGGCGGCGAAAGAGGAGAGAGTTTACAGATTATTGCGCCAGGAGGGCTGACCGGGGCCGGGGACGTCAGCTAACGAGTATGTGACGGGGTCATGACCGTTCGTCGGCAACGCTGGAGTGTTGCAACCATTAATTGACGCCAAAATAGTGGCCATCTAATATCGCGCCACTAATTTGATATCAGTGTGCCGCTACGAGGGAACGAACAGGCTTTCATGGCTTTTGCCGTGATCGTCCGGGCAACGCTTGATCGCATTGCGCAACTTTCTCCCTATTCGATTTTGCTCTGACGGGCGCCATTAGCAACCCCGTCGGAATCGTCGCGCCTGCCTTCAAATCGCCCATCATGCCTGTGCATTGAGATCTTTACATGGACGTTCGTCAGTTCGCCTTTCTCGCTCGCCTGCCATCTGCCGCCGTAAAAAGCCGTGATCAGTTCTGCGGTATGCCCAAGCGCGGACTGGCGTTTTTGCTGGCCAACGTGATGTTCTGGCAGCCGATGTGGGCGCAGGCGGACGGCATTGTGGTGGCCAACCCAGGCACCACCCTCGACCGCGCCGGCAACGGCGTGCAGATCATCAACATCGCCACGCCCAACGGGGCGGGTCTGTCGCACAACCAGTTTCATGACTACAACGTCAGCGCGCAGGGCGTCATCCTCAACAACGGCTCCAACCAGGCTTCGTCCACTCAATTGGGCGGCTACATCATTGACAACCCGCACCTGAAAAACAGTGGTTCGGCGCAGGCGATTCTCAACGAAGTCATCGGTGGCAGCCCGAGCCAATTGCGCGGCTACACCGAAGTGGCGGGGCAGTCGGCGCGGGTGATCGTCGCCAACCCGTACGGCATCAGTTGCAACGGTTGCGGTTTCATCAACACGCCCCGCGTCACCCTCACCACCGGCAAACCGGTGCTGGATGGCAGCGGTCGGCTGGATCGTTTCCAGGTCGATCAGGGCTCGATCGCCATCGAAGGTGCCGGGCTTAATGCAACCAACGTCGACCGCTTCGAAATCATCACTCGTAGCGCGAAGATCAACGCCGAGATCCAGGCGAAAAACCTGACCATCGTTGCCGGGCGCAATGACGTCAACGCCGAATCGCTCAACGCCGCGGCCCGCGCCGACGACGGCAGCGCCAAACCGCAACTGGCCATCGACTCTTCGGCGCTGGGCGGCATGTACGCCGGGGCGATCAAACTGGTCGGCACCGAGGCCGGGGTGGGGGTGAAACTCGACGGCAAACTGATCGCCAGTGGCGGTGACATCCAGCTCGACGCCAACGGCCAGTTGAGCCTGGCCGAGACTTCGGCCACCGGCGCGGTCAACGTCAAGGCCGCCAGCCTGGAGACCCGCTCGGCGGTGTACGCCGGCACCTCGCTGAACGTGCAGACTCAGGGCGACCTGACCAACCGGCAGACGCTTGCGGCGCGCGACAGCATCAGCCTCAGTGCGGGTGGTCAGTTGACCAACGCCGGGGCGATCGAAGCCGGGGTTAATGCTGACGGCGGTCGTAATGCCAATGGTGATCTGAGCCTGAGTGCGCAAAACATCGACAACCGTGGCAAGAGCCTGGTGGCCAGCCGCAATCTGGCGGTGAATGCCGCACAGGTGCTGAGCAACCAGGGCGGCACGCTGAGCGCCGCGCAGATCGCAAGCATCGTTGCAGGCACGCTGGACAACCAGAATGACGGACGTGTGCTGAGCAAAGGCGCGCTGAACGTGACCGCCAATCAAGTGCTCAACAGCCAGGGTTTGATCGACGCAAAGGGTAACCTGACGGCCACGATCGGTCAGTTGAACAACAGCAACGGCCAGGTTTCGAGTTCCGCTATCACTCGACTCAGCGGGACCTCCGTCAACAACCTCGGCGGCCAGATCCTGGGTGATCTGGGGCTCAATATTGATCTCAGCGCGGCCCTGGACAATCGCGACGGCGTGCTCGGTTCCGGCGTTGCTCTCGATCTCAAGGCCGGCAGCCTTGATAACCGGGACGCCGGGGTCGTGGTCAGCGATGGCGGTCTCGTAGTGCGGGTCAGCGGTCTGCTCGACAATCGCAACAAAGGCGAAATCACGGCCAAGGGCGCCATTGACGCGCAGGCCGGTCATCTCGACAACCGTGACGGCAAGGTCATCGGCAAAGGCACGCTGGCCTTGCGCAGTGATTCGGCAGACAACCGTGGCGGCGCTCTGCAAGGCGACGGGCAACTGACGCTGAACGTCGATCGACTGGATAACCGCGACAACGGTCTGATCATCGGCAAGGCTGGCGTTACATACGCGGGCACGCGACTGGACAACAGCAATGGTCTGGTCAGCGCTGTCGGTCCTGTCGGTATCAAGGCCGGCGAGGTGCAGAACGCCAAAGGGCGGATCTCCAGCCAGGGCGACCTGACCGCGACCATCGGCCTGCTGCAACAGCAGGGCGGCGCACTGGTCGCACAGGGCAATCTGAGCCTGACCGGCACCACACTCGACAACCGTAACGGCGGGCTGATCGGCACTAAAAAAGCGCTGACTCTCGCGGTCGATGACATCGATAACCGAGCGGGCGAGCTATCTGGCAGCCTGTTGCTCAACATCAAGGGCCAGCGTCTGGACAACAGCGACGGCGGCAAAATTCTCGCCGCCAGCGATCTGGAACTGGCGGTTACCCGATTGATCAACCAGAACAAAGGCATGATCGTCGCCAGTGGCGCGACGAAACTGACTGGCAGCACGCTGGATAACACCGGTGGCTCGTTCGATAGCTTGAAAGGTCTGGTCATCACGCTCGACGATGCGTTGCTCAACGGCCAGGGACTCATCAGCAGCGAAGGCACGTTGACCATCAATGCCGGCCGTGTCGATAACAATGCCGGCAACCTGACCAGCGCCGGCGCCCTGGCGTTGACCAGTCTTGGCGCGCTGCTCAATCAGGGTGGCTCCATCAGCACCGACAGCACTCTGAAACTCAAGAGCGCCAGTCTCGACAATAGCCAGAAAGGTCTGATCTCCGGCAAGGACAACAGCCGGATCGACAGCGGCGATGTCGACAACAGCCAGGGCGGGCGCCTGATCAGCGGTGGAACGCTGGACTTCACGGCGGGGCAGGTCAACAACGCTGCAGGCCGCATCGCCAGTCAGCAAGCCATGACCATGTCGGTCACCGGCCTCGATCAGCAGGGCGGTGAACTGTTCAGCAAGACCAGCCTGAGTCTTGATTTGAACAACGGCCAGTTGAACAACCAGAACGGTTTGATCAATGCGCCCGGCGAATTGCTGCTCAAGCAACTCAGTGGCGTGAACAACCAGGGCGGCGAAATCTCCAGCCAGCAAGCCTTCGCACTGACCGCACATGACCTGGACAACAGCAACGGTAAACTGCTGAGCCAACAGGGTCTGACCGTGCGTATTGCGCAGGCGCTGAACAACACCAAAGGCGTTATTTCCGGTACATCGCTGGACAGTCACAGCGCCAGCCTCGACAACCAGGAAGGCTTGATCAGCAGCCGTGGCCCGCTGACGCTGACGACCGACAACACCCTGGATAACCAGCTTGGTACCGTGATTGCCGACGGCAAACTCGAACTGACGGCGCAGACGCTGGATAACCGTGGCGGCAGCATCGCCGGCAAGTCGGATGCCACCGTACAGGCGAAAAAGCTCGATAACCAGGACGGCCAGTTGATCGCCACCGGCGTCCTCAAACTCGATGCCGACCTGCTCGACAACCGTCAGGGCGGACTGCTCGGCTCGACCAAGGCGATGACCTTGAACGTCGACGACGTGGATAACCGCGGCGGTGAAATCAGCACCAACAGCGACCTGCAGGTTAACGGTAAGAAATTCGACAACAGTGACGCCGGCAAGATCTTCACCGGTCAGTCGTTGACGCTGACCGTTGAGCAACTGATCAACCGCAACAAGGGCCTGATCAATGCCAGCACTTCGCTCGACCTGCACGGCGATTCACTGGACAACAGTGGTGGCGAGTTGCTCAGTCAGCAGGCCATGGCTCTGACGCTGGGCGGTGCATTCGACAACAGCCAGGGCAAGGTCAGCAGCGAAAGCGTGCTGACGGTCAAAACCTCGCAACTGACCAACATCAAGGGCAGCCTTTCCAGCGCTGCGGACCTGACAATCGAGAGTCGCGGCAGCGTTGATAACCAGGGCGGTGCGGTGGTTACCGATGGGGCCCTGGCGCTCGACAGCACCCGTCTCGACAACCGCCAGGCAGGCACACTCAGCGCCAAGGGCGCGGCCAGCGTCACCACAGGCGACTTCGACAACAGCACCGGCAAGCTCAGCAGCGCCGATACCCTGAACCTCGTCGCGGGGAAGGTCACCAACCGCGATGGCGGGCAGATTGGCAGCCAGGGCGCTCTGACGGCGTCGGTCACCGGGCTCGAGCAGCAGGGCGGCAAGCTGTTCAGCAACACTCGCCTGAGCCTGGACATGAACAATGGCCAGCTCAATAACCAGAATGGCTTGATCAATGCACCCGGTACGTTGCTGCTCAAGCAGCTCAATGGCGTGAACAACCAGGGCGGAGAAATTTCCAGCGGTGAAGCCTTTACCGTGGCGGCGCAAAATCTGGACAACGGCAATGGCAAATTGCTGAGCACCCAGAGCCTGACGCTGCGCATCGCCCAGGCACTGGACAACGTCAAAGGCATGATCGGTGCTGCATCGATCAATGCCCGGGCCGGCAGTCTTAACAACAGCGGCGGCAGCCTGATCAGCCGTGCCAACCTTGACCTGACCGCAGACGGTTTGCTGCGCAATGACAGCGACGGTCTGATCAGCGCTGCGCAAGCGTTGCGCATTGGCAGCGCCGACCTGAACAACCAGGGCGGCGTATTGCAGGGCGTCGGCAGCTTCACGCTCAATGCCATGGCCCTGAACAACCGCGACAAAGGCTTGATCAACAGCCAGGGCAGTCTGTCGCTGACGGCGACAGCGCTGGACTCCAGCAATGGCGGTGAAGTCTCTGCCGGCGGCGACATCGACCTGACCTTGACCTCCCTGACCCAGAACGGCGGGCGTCTGCTGGGCGACAAAGCTGTCACCGTGGATCTCGCCAATGGCGACCTCGACAACACCAATGGTTTATTGACGGCCAAGGGGCCGTTGACCCTCAAGCGCTTGCGCGACCTGAACAACCAGAGCGGTGAAATCTCCAGCAGCCTGGGTTTCGACGTCATTGCCCGGGCGTTGAACAACAATGCCGGCAAGATCATCAGCGGCGAGAAACTGAAGCTCAGCGGTACGACCCTGACCAACCAGAACGGCTTGGTCTCGGGCTGGCAGCAGTTGAGCGTCAGTGGCGACAGTCTGGACAACCGCGCCAACGGCACGCTCTCAAGCCGCAACGGCGATGTGTCGGTCGATCTCAAGGGCGCTCTGCTCAACAGCGGTACCGGCGCGCTGGTTGCGCAAGGCAATCTGACCGTCAATGCCGCCAGCCTCGACAACAGCGACAAAGGCATCCTCAGCAGTGCGGCAGGGCAGACCCTCACGCTCAAAGGCGCACTCAACAACAATCAGGGCGGCCTGATCGACAGTGGCGCCGCACTGGACATCACCAGCACTGCACTGACCAACGCAGGCGGTTCCATCAACGCGCTACAGGCGCTCACTGCCAACGCTACGAGCCTGGATAACAGCGGGGGCAAATTCGCAGCAAACGGCGCGATCAACCTGAATCTCTCGGGACAGCTGAACAACAACGCCGGCAAACTGGCGGGCACCGGTCCGGTCGTGATCAAAGGCGTCAGCGATCTGAGCAACCGCAACGGCCAGCTCGCCAGTCAAGGCTCGCTGCAACTGCTGACCGGCTCGCTGGACAACGGCAGCAAAGGCACCATTGCGGCCAAGGATGACTTGCAGATCACCGCCAGCGGCGCGGTGCGCAACGATGCCGACGGCTTGATCTACAGCCAGACCGGCAGCCTGCAACTCAAGGCGGCAAGCCTGGCCAACGGCAAAGGTTCGATCCAGAGCCAGACCGGCCTGACACTCGACGTTACTGGCGATCTCGATAACCAGAGCGGAAAAATCATCGCTCAGGAAGGCGACGTGACGATCGGCGCGGCCAGCATCGACAACCGTGGCGGGATTCTGTCCAGCATCAAGGGTGCGCTCGAAGCACGGACGGTTGGTGTGTTGCGCAATGGCTTCGACCTCAACAACAATCGCCAGGGCGGCATCATTCAGGCACAGCGCCTGACGCTTTCGGCGCTGGCAGGTCTGGACAACAACGGCGGGCGCATCTCGGCGCAAGGCTCTGATGCGAATATCACCACCGCTGCATTCGATAACCGCAATGGCGTGATCTACGCCAAAGGGCTGGTTGGCGTAAGCGGCACGAGTCTGGACAACGGTGCCGGGCAGATCGCCGCCGAGCGCATCGATTTTGGCTTGAGTGGTGTGCTGAACAACGGCGCGGGTGTCATTGAAAGCAACACCCGACTGACCGTCAAAGCGGCCAGCGTCAATAACCAGAATGGCCGACTGCGTTCGCTGGGCACCTCCGGCAAGACCGAGTTCCAGATCGGTGGCCTGCTGGACAACCGCAATGGCGTGCTGGAAACCGCGAACACCGACATGACCCTGGCCGTCGGCAGCTTCCTCAACGGTGGCGGGCAGCTCAACCACGTCGGCCGTGGCCGATTCGATCTCTCCACGGCCAACGTGATCGGCGCCGGCGGCAGCATTACCACCGGTGGCCTGCTGGACCTGACGGCCGACACCTGGAACAACTCCAGCGTGATTCAGGCCGGGCGTTTGAACGTGAACGTCCGCCAGTTCAGCCAGACCGCCAGCGGCAAGCTGCTGGCCTCCGATCTTCTGCAGATACGTGGGGGCAACTGGACCAACGACGGTCTGCTCGCCAGTGATGGCCTGATCGACATGCAACTGACCGGTGCCTATGGCGGCAACGGTCGACTGTCGAGCCAGCGCGGGATCAATTTCAGCGCAGCCCAGCTGAGTGTCGGTGCGGCCGGCAGCATCGCCGCCGGCACAACCTCGACGATCAACGTGGGCGCGGCACTCGTCAACTCCGGGCGCATCACCTCCAGTGAAGACCTGACCGTGAATGCCGGCAGCGTTGTCAACTACGGCACTTTGGGCGCAGCGCAGAACCTGACTATCAACACGCCGTCATTGCTCAATGATCGTGGCCTGATTTTCAGCGGCAACGACATGACGCTCAGTGTTGGTAATCTGACCAACCAGAATGGCGACTTCTATGGCCTGGGCAACGTGACCATCAAGGGTTATGGCGCTGCGCAGGCCAGTCAGGTCTCAAACCTTTCGGGATCGATGGAGAGTGGCAAGACCTTCAAGATCGACGCGGCGAACTTCGCCAACCGCACTTCCGGCGATGACGGCACCCAGAGCTTTGCCCTGACTCGCAAGCTGGTTACCGGTTTCATTGGCGTTCAGTGTGGTGATTGCTCGGGTGGTACCTATGACGTCAATCTGATTGCCCATGAAGTCTTCGAGGGCGGGCAGGACAACGACACCACGGCGTCTTCCTTGCTGACAGCTGGTGGTGATTTCATCTTCAACGGTGGTGAGTTCCTCAATAGCAAAAGTACGCTCAGCGCGTCGGGCAACATCACCATCAATGCCAACAACATGAGGAACGTCGGCGCGGTCAGCGGCAGCATCGAGCGGACCCGCATCTACCGTACTGGCGCCATCGACTCGGGGTCGTTCAATACCTTCATGCCTGAGGTGGTGGCATACAACCAGCGCAACAACCCTGATTTCCCTAACGTTTACTACATCGATGGCACCGGGAATTTCGCCCAGGGTGTCGTGACGTCCACCACCGGTCGGGAACCCGGTCATGACGGCGGTACAACCTACGTCATCACCATCAAGGACTCGGTGACGAACAAGTCGGTCGGCGACCTCACCCTGTCCGGCTATCGGTGGGGCAATACCAGCCTGCAGTCTCAGTACGACCCCAATAACCTTGTACAGATGCCGACCCGGCTGGACGGTTTCACGCTGACATCCGACAAGGAAGTGGCCCGAGACGGCACCAGCCCCACAGCAGGTCGCAATGCGGTCATCCAGGCTGGCGGCAACGTATCGATCACCGCCACAAAAGACCTGCAAAACAGTGTGATCCATCAGGATTACGGTTCAACCGGAGGCACCAACAAGGTGGGTAACACCAACGTTGGCAACTCGGGTACCACCGTCATCCGGATCAACAGCCAACTGCCGCCCGATGTCGCGCAGCAACAGGTCAATCCGCTCAGCCTGCCGGGCTTCTCCCTGCCAACCGGGGAAAACGGTTTGTTCCGTCTGAGCGGTCAAGGCGCGGCTGACACCGCACCCGTTGGCACAACCGGCCCGGCACCGACCTGGACGATGGGGGGGCAGGTTGTCGCTACCGAGGAGCATGTCGTGGCTGGCAGCAGTGGCGGCCCGCGTAATCTTTTCATTGATGCACCGCCCGCAGTCTCCGATAGCACGCGCGCGGTTGACACATTCCATCGGTCCCCGAGCGTGGTCACGGCGGTGGCCAGTACGGTCGATGTCAACGTGCCGGTGAAGTCGGCCGGTCCCGGCATGAAAGACCGCGGCAATGATGCCAGAGAGTCGATCGACACCCGTCCGGTGACACGCGTCGCCGGACTGCCGGACACGAAGGCGCCGTCCAACGCGCACAAATACCTGATCGAAACCAACCCGGCACTGACCAACCTCAAGTCTTTCATGAGTTCGGACTACCTGCTCGGCAAACTCGGTTACGACCCGGATCAGAGCGCCAAGCGCCTCGGTGACGGCCTCTTTGAACAGCGTCTGGTACAGCAAGCCGTGACCGCCCGTACCGGCCAGGCTTTCATCGATGGCCGCAGCAACAACGAGGACATGTTTCGCTACCTGATGGATAACGCCATCGCCAGCAAGGACGCCCTCAACCTGTCGATGGGCGTGGGCCTCACGGCCGAACAAGTGGCGGCGCTGACCCACGACATCGTCTGGCTCGAAGAGCACGAAGTGAACGGCGAAAAAGTGCTGGTGCCGGTGCTGTACCTGGCCCAGGCCAACGGCCGTCTCGGCCCGACCGGTGCGTTGATCTCCGGTAAGGACGTGACGCTGATTGCCGGTGGGAATCTGGATAACGTCGGGACGTTGAAGGCGACGAATAATCTGTCGGCGACGGCGGGCAAGGACATCGTCAACAGCGGCCTGATCGAGGCGGGTAACCGTCTGGATCTGCTGGCGACCAACGACATCGTCAACAAGTCCGGCGGCATCATCACCGGCCGCGATGTGAACCTGACCACTCGCACCGGGGACGTGATCAATGAACGCACGATCACGTCCTCCGACAACAGCACCCGGTTTGGCACCCAGCATCATGACTACGCCGACAACGCGGCAAGGATCGAAGCGGCCAATGACCTGACCGTCAAAGCGGCCAAAGACATCAACATCGCCGGTGGCGTGATGAAAAGCGGCCAGGACATGGTCGTGAATGCCGGGCGCGACATCAACGTTTCATCCGTCCAGGTCAACAACAGCGTCTTCCACGACGACCGCCACAACAGCAGCGACGTCACCCAACTGGGTGCAGAGATCGACGCTGGTCGTGACTTCAAGGCTGACGCCAAGCGCGATATCAACGTCATCGCCAGTCAGATCGATGCCAAGCGTGATGTTGCGATCAAGGCGACCGGAGACGTGGTCATCACGTCTGCGGCGGATGAAACCCACTCCCTGTCCAAGAGCAAGAAACTCACCGTTCAGGAGGACCATGTCAGCCAGGTCATGTCCGGTATTTCGGCTGGCGGCGACGTCAGACTGGATGCGGGTAAAGACCTCAGTGTGATTTCCAGCCGTATCACCGCCGGCGACGAGGCCTATCTGGTTGCGGGTGACAACCTCGATATTCTTGCTGCGCAGGATTCCGATTACTCGCTCTATGACAAGAAGAAAAAGGGCAGTTTCGGCAAGCTCAAAATGCAGCGGGACGAGATCAGGGACATCAAGTATGTCGGGTCAGAGATCAAGGCAGGCGGCGATCTGACGCTGTCCAGCAAAGGCGATCAGCTTTATCAGGTTGCCACGCTGGAGAGCGGTAACAACATCACGCTGGACAGCGGCGGGGCCATTACGTTTGAAGGGGTTAAAGACCTTCATGACGAAAGCCATACCAAGACGAACAACAATGCCGCGTGGGTATCGGCCAAAGGGCGCGGCACCACTGATGAAACCCTGCGCCAGACCCAGATGATTGCCAAGGGCAACATCGTAATCAAGGCGGTCGATGGTCTGAAAATCGACGTCAAGGATGTTAATCAGCAATCGGTGAGCCAGACCATCGACGCCATGGTCAAGGCTGATCCGAAGTTGGCCTGGCTGAAGGATGCTGAAGCGCGTGGGGATGTCGACTGGCGGCTTGTGAAGGAGGTTCACGAGTCGTTCAAATACAGCAACTCGGGTCTTGGTCCGGCATCGCAGATGATCATTGCAATCATCATGGCAGCGGTGGTTGGTCCGGCGGCCCTGACGGCCCTGAGTGGGATGGGGACTTTTTGGGCAGCGACCTTTGCTGCTGTAGCGACTGGAGCCGCCACGAATGCCACCACCAGTTTCATCAATAACGGCGGTAATCTTGGAGCGGTATTCGCAGACGTTACTTCATCTGACGCACTGCAAGGCTATGTCGTTTCCGGACTGACAGCCGGATTGATGTCCGAATACCTGAACAAGCTCACCGGCGTGAAATTCGATGCAAACGGGAAATATGCCGGGCCTTCATTGGCTACATGGGAAGGTGTAAGTAAATTTGCTGGAAGCCAGGTACTTCAGGGTAGTACGTCTGCGCTTATCACCAAGGCTGTAGGAGGTGATGCAAACGTTGGTGACCTGCTGCAGACCGCGCTCTTTAACACCGTAGCAGCGTACAGCTTCAACCTGGTGGGTGATCTTACAAAAGGCGTCGTTGACGATGGATCTGCGACCAAAGTCATCATCCATGCTGCGGTGGGTGGATTGCTGGCCGAAATGACCGGCGGGGACTTCGCGACAGGCGCATTGGCGGCTGGGGCGAATGAGGCGCTCGTTACAGAGCTGAACAAATGGTTCAAGGGCAACCCTGATCTATTGCTTATGGGGTCGCAGATTGTTGGAGTGCTGTCGGCAACCGCTTTGGGCAATACGGATTCCACTACTTTGCAGCAAGCTGCATGGATTGCGAACAACGCAACCCAGTTCAACTTCTTGACCCACGCCGAGAATAACGAGCGATTTGAAGCCGAGAAGGCATGCAAGGCTGGTGACTCTCAAGCGTGCGCACGCAGAGATGAACTCAATCAGCTGGATGTAGATCGGGACAAGACCATGCACAGTGCATGCGAAGCGGACAGGAGCAGTCCCGCCTGCACAAGCCTTCGGATTGCATCGAAGAAAGCTGAGCTTGATCTTCTGCGGAACATACATACCCCGGAAGCGCAGGAACAGCTCCGGGTGGCCATGCAAGATCCTGAAATGTGGAGGTATTCCATTGAAGGAGAGTTGTACAGCATTGGTTTGATGAACAATCAAATGGATCGGATGCTGTCGACCAGCATTGCCAACAAGCTCATGGATATCTTGACGGATCACCTTCCTGTTGTTTCTACCGGGAAGGGGTTTTATGAAGCCGAGACCATTTGGGATTACATCCTTGCTGCGATGGACATAATCCCGGTCGAGAAATACGGTTCTGATGTCGTGAAGGGCATCAAGAAAGTAGAGGAGCTTCTAAAGAACGGTAAAGCAAAAGAAGCGGATGCATTACTTTCGGATATCTTGAAAACTGCATCGGATACGAAAAAAGGGACTGTGACAAAAATCACGGACGAGATGAAGGCTGATCCGTACCACCCAGACTGGAAGAATTATTCAGGTACAGAACCGCGTAACCTTTCTTCCGGAGCGAGTGGTGTAAAAACAGTTTCAGGTTTAGGAGACGTTGATGAGTTTGTGGCCTCGCAGCTGTCCAACATCAATAAAAAGCTTGGCGAGAAAATTGGCCAAGGCCGTCTGCCTTATGAGCGAAGTCGAGCCGGTATTGATCAAGCTAAGCTTGATATTCAAGCCACGCTTGAAACTGCAACTGAAATCAGTGCGTTGATTCCGAAGTCTCAGTTACGAGGTGACTACGATTTGGTGCATGTGTATAGTTCTGTTACGGATAGAACAGTCAGTTTGAGAGTTTTGCCAGGTGGCAAGTATGAGTTTGATACGTTAATTGCTGAAAAGTCATCTAAATTCTGATTGGGTTGTTTATGTTATTAAATGAGAAATTTAGTGAGTTTCGGGCCAGATCATTTTATTTAAATGGGACGCTGGTCTGCGAAGTTTTGGTGCTTTTTTTCAGGCTTGAGAACTCTCAGTGGTGTTCGCTAAATATTGGGGAGGGAATCGCGATATTTACTAGCGACGAGCCTGAGCTTGAGGTTGAATTGAATTGTAGCTTGGGTGGTGACGTTGATTATCCTGTGGTGCGGATGCCTGTGCTTGATGATTTTATTGGGGAGAGAATACACAGAATATTTGAATATCGAATCGAAGGTTTGGATGAAGGATGTGTAGGTGTATATTTTGATTGTGGTGTTTGTGGATTTAGTGTTGTTGAGAATAATGGTTGTCTGTCATTTGTAAATGGTGTTTCTGATTTTGAAGGGGAGGTTTTTTTGGTTGAGAAGGACTTTATCTAGGCTGTAATAGTAGTAAAGGTGGGCAAAAAAAAAGGGGCAAAAAAGGGGACAGATTTATTTGATCTAAAAAAAGGGGACAGATTTATTTGATTAAATAAATCTGTCCCGAATGGTACTAAATAAATCTGTCCCCTTTGTAGAGTAATGCGCACTTTTTACGCAGCGAGCGTAAGAGGCGAAGTGGCCTGCGTCGGCAAAGCGCTCGATATTTCCGGTTTCCAGCATGATGATCGTGGCCAGTACCTCGCCAATCCCGGGCATCGTTTTCAGCAAGGAAAACTCCGGGCGCAGACGGGCTTCGTGCAGTAATCGCTCTTCAAGAAAATCAATCTGGGTCTGCAACGCCTGGACAATGGCGACATTCGCTTTCATTGCCAGAGCCACATCCGTCGGCAGGCCCAGCCTGTCGACGGATGTGGCTGACAGCCCTTTGACTTCATTGCAGCTCAACCGCTGGCCAAACTGGCGCGCCATGATGTTCTCGACGGACAGAATGTGCTGAGTCCGACTGCGTACCAGTTGAATACGTTTGCGTGCCAAATCTCGCAGCGCACGCTCTTGCGGCGGATGGATATATCCGGTCGGTAAAATCCCGAGTCGCAGCAAATGAGCCAGGAAAGTCGCATCATCCTTGTCGTCAGAATGCTTCAAACCGTCGTAGCGTTTCATCGCCACGGGATGGGCCAGCTTCACCTCGAAGCCCGCCGCCTTAAGGCCATCGACCAACCAATACCAGTTGTAGGTGGACTCAACCACGACGCCAACCAATTCAGCACGGTGAGGCTCGAGCAGCAAAAGGATCGGTGTTAGCTCGTTGGGACAGCGTCGACTGACCAGTACCCGATCCGTTTCGTCGGTAACCACCACAACACTGTTGTTCGAATGCAGGTCTATGCCACAGAATTTCATCACGGCCTCCTACGCAAAAGACTAAGTTCGCACCTTGAATTTTGCGCCACCTCCGTGAGGTGGGGAGGCCGGCCAGATGATTCTCAGATTTGAAAAAAAAGGGGACAGATTTATTTGATTAAATAAATCTGTCCCCTTTGTATGCTCAATGTAGAGAGTTGCCAAACGGGACGAAGGTTAAAATAGAGGTGGTGGATTAGATTATGACTAATTTGGATAAGTTGTTGTCGATTGCAAGTTCATCCTTGAGTGAACGCGAGCCAGAGATAACTGAGCCAGTGCGAAACATGGCTGGTATTTTGGCGGAGGAAATTCTGGTCGTGCTGCGTCGGCGCAATGGCTTCTATGCTTTTGAAGGCGCATTGCATGTCTTTCCAAGCGAGTCGAGTCAAAATGAAACGGGGCTTTCTGATTGGAATCATACCGATCTGTGGCGCAGTGGTTATAAGGGCTTGGCCGATAGCGGTGTCTTTTTTGCTGAGGATATCTTTGGTGGGCAGTTTTGTATCAAAGACGACAAGATCTATATATTTGATCCAGAAACTGGGTCTTTAGAATACTTGGCTGCGGATATTGAAAGCTGGGCGCAAATGGTTCTTAACGACTATGAGGTGTTGACGGGATATCCGTTAGCGCATCAATGGCAAAAGCGCAACGGTCCAATTGCTGCGGGGATGCGCTTGTTGCCCAAGGTTCCGTTTGTAATGGGTGGTGAGTTTTCCTTGGATAATTTGTACGTTGTTAATGCTTTAGAGGGAATGCGGCTCAGAGCTGATATAGCCGATAAGATTAAAAGTTTGCCGAACGGCACTCAGGTTAAATTTAGTCTTGACTGATAGTTTCTAGTCCTGAAATAGGTTTACACCTGTTTCACCCAACGCCCGATGCATCGCATCGGGCGTTTGGTATTTCAAAGACAGGTACCGACTGATCGACGCCCGGGGAAGATCCTACTTCGGATAAAGCGGCGGCAACCCACTATCCCCAACCGGATCCTGCACCCGCTCCGCCGTCGGAATCGTCCGGATCGCCCGCCACAAATCCTCACCCTGCCAATGCTGCCCCGTCTCGCTGTACAGCGCGCCGTTCAAACCATCGAGCGCATCCGACAGCGGCACAAACCGCGCCGCCATGTCCGCCAGGGTTTCCGGCTGCTGGCGGGCCCAGGCGTCGAGGGCCTGGCGGGTGGCGTGGGGGTCGTTGGCCTGGCTGGCGCGTTTGATGTCGTCGAGCAGGGTGCGGGGGCTCGGGCCGGTTTGCGCGGCGCGCAGGATCGCCGGTTGCCAACGGGCACGCCACCAGAGGCCGAAGCCGAGCAGGGTGGTGCAGGCGAGAACGAACGTGCTGAGTTTCCACCACCACAAGGCTTCGCTGTCGGCGGCGCTGAGCGGTTGGGCGTTGCCCGCCGGGGTGTCGACTTGCAGGCTCGGGTTGTTCGCCACTTGCAGGGTGCGCGCCGGCAGGCTGGTGTGTTCCAGGTGGTCTTCGAAGGTGTTCCACCAGACCACGTCCACCGTTGGCAGCTCGATCGAGCCACTGCGGCTCGGCACCAGCGCTTCACGTTCTTCACGACTGCCGATCAGGCCGCGGTCGCTGCTCTGGTTGTTCAGTACCGGTTGATCCGGATAGCGGCGCAGGCCGTTGGCTTCGGTGGCGGGCAGGGCGGGCAGTTGTGAACTGGCCAAGCCTTCGACCTTGAGGGTCAGGCTGCGGGTCAGGGAGTCGCCGACCTGAGTGTGTTCCGGCTCCGGGTTCCAGCTTTCGCTCAGGCTCAGGCTGCGGGCCGGCAGCCACGGCGCATCGCTGGGGTAGGTCATCGGTTTGGGTTTGACCGTCAGCGAAGTCGCGGCAGAGCTGATGTGCATCAGTTTGCCCGGCTTCGGCCCCAGCGCCGTGGCGTCCTGCGAGGGCTGGGTATCGACCAGTGTGGCGCTGAACGTCTGCGGGGCGATGCTCAGCAAACCGCTGTGCTGCGGATAGATCGCATAGCGCATCTCGATCACGCCATGGCGCACGCCGTTGATGTCTTTTTCGTAGGTGCGCATGTCGCCCAGTTGCTCGATGCGCGCGTCGGCGATCTGCAACGGCGTCAGGCTGCTGTCGTCGTACAGCGACACTGAATGGTAGATGCGCAACGTCAGGATGGCCTGGGCCTGCACATACACACTGGTTTGGTCGAGGCTGGCTTCGATGAACACTGGTTCGCGGGCACTGTTTTCTTCGCGGGTGTCGCTCTCGATCACTTGTACGGTGATCGGCTGGCTCTCGACGTCGCCCAGTTTCAGCGGCGGGATTTCAACGCTGCCGTTCTGCTTGGGCAGCAACGTGATGATCCAGCGCGTGGTGGCGCGGTTGTCTTCGTTGAGGGTGTTCAACTGGTTGACCTGCCGCGTGCCGCGCACTTCGAACAGCGGCTCAAGCGGGGTCAGGTCCGGTTTGCCGAACTGCGTGACATCGTTGGATTCGAGGGTGAGTTCGACCGTCTCGCCGGAGTTCAGGCGACTGCGATCCACACTGGCGGTCAGCTCGGCCGCCTGGGCGGTGGCCGTGCAGATCAGCAGGGGCAGCAAGAGAGCGGTGAAACGGGTCATCGAATGTTTTCCTGATCCTGATGTTGTTGCTGTTCGTACCAGAATTTGCGTCGCAGCAGTTCGCCCGGGTCATCCGGGATCTTGCCCAGCCATTGTTCCAGCGCCTGCTGTTGCTCGCCTTCGAGGTTGTCCTCATTGGGGCGCAGCAGCGGCGGGGTATTGTGTTCCTCGCCCGGTTCGCTGTCCGGCAGCTCGTTGGCACCCGGCAGCGGCGGGGTGGTCGGCCGCGGTTCGCTGGCGGACTCACCGGTTTGCGGCTCGCTCTGGGTTTCGCTTTTGACCGCTGGCGGCGGAGCGGTCGTTGGCGGTGGTTCATCGCCCGGTAGGTTTTGCTGCGCCGGTTTGTCTTGCGGTTCGGCCGGCGGCGGGGCGTTTTTCTGTTTCAGCAGGTTTTCCACCAGCGCCTTGTTGGTTAGCGCCGGGCGCAGATCCGGTTGGCGTTCCAGGGCCTGTTCGTAGGCGTCCAGCGCCGCTTCCAGCTCGCCGCTTCTGGCCAGGGCATTGCCACGATTGTAGTGGGCGCGGGCGTCATTGCCCTCGGCGAAACGCTGAGCGGCGCCACTGTAGTCGCCGGCCTCGTACAACGCCACCCCTTGCCATTGCGGATCTTCGAAATGCTTCGCCGCTTCGGCCGGGCGCTTCTGTTTGAGCAGATGCAGGCCTTGCTGATCGGGACGCAGCCACAGGTCTTCGAAGTCGAAGGCGTAGCTCGGTTGCGGCAATGCCAGCAGTAACGGCAGGCAGAACAGCCAGCCACGCCGCCCGGCGCACGCGGCGAGCAACAACAGCGGCAACAGCAGCCAGTAACCCTGATCGGCCCAGGTGTCGAGTCGAACGGTCTGGCCATCGCTGCGCAGGCTGCGCGGGCCATCGAGCAGGCCGAGGTCGCCCAGATCGGATTCGTCCAGCCGTGCGCTGCGGTACTCGCCGCCGACCGCGTTGAGGAATGCGCCGAGACCCGGGCTGTCGAGTTGCGGTACGCGGATCGCACCCTGGGCATCCTTGAGGAAACTGCCGTCCTCCTGCGCAATCGGCGCGCCCTCGGCGGTGCCGACACCGAGCATCAACAATTGCGCCGATTGGCCACTGAGTGCATTGCGAATACCTTGGCGTTCTTCTTCCGACAGCGAAGAGCCAATCAGCAGAATCCGCCCCTGACCCAATGCACCTTGCTTGAGCAACGCCAACGCCTTGCTTACCGCCAGATCGGCGCGATGGCCGCTTTCCGGCATCAGCGAAGGCTTGAGCGCATCGAGCAGATTGCGGCTGGTCGCCAGGTCATCCGACAGCGGCACCAGCGTATGGGCGCTGCCGGCGTAAACGACGATGGCGGTCTGCGCGTCGCTGCGAACTTTCAGCAGGTCGAACAGCTTGCGCCGGGCCTGTTCCAGTCGCGTTGGCGGCGAATCGGTGGCGAGCATTTCCGGGGTCAGTGCCAACACCACCACCAACGGGTCGGCGGGTTTCTGGCTGGTCTGTTCGACCCGTTCCCAGCTCGGCCCAAGCAGCGCCAGGATCGTCAGCAGCCAGGCCACGCTCAGGGCGACCCACGGCAGTTTGCTGTCACGACCGCTGCCGCCACTGAGCAACGTGGCATGGAAGGCCGGCGGCAGAATCATCTGCCAGCGACCGGCACGTTTCTGCCGGTGCCAGAGCTGCCAGATCAGCCAGCCGAGCAATGGCAGCAGCAACAGCCACCAGGGACGGAACCAGTGCGGCCAGAGGGCGATCATCGGCGCCTCCGCAGACGCAGGCGTTTGAGGCGCTCGCGCCAGTCAGGCAGGGGGCTTTGCAGATACAGCTCCTTGGTGAACAGCCGTTGCAGCGGGTTGTCCGGCCACAACACTCGGGCTACCAGCAACATGCTCAGCAGCAGGGCGAATGCCAGTGGCCACTGATACAACGCCTGCGCCGGCCGGGCCTGAGTCGGTTGCTGAGTCACCGGTTCGAGCTGATCGAGGGTGTCCTTGATCGCTTGCAGCTGCTTACCGTCGCGAGCGCGGAAGTAACGCCCGCCAGTGACCTCGGCGATGGCCTTGAGTGCCGGTTCGTCGAGGTCTAGGGTCGGGTTGCCGCCGAGCAATGCCGTGGCGCCGCTTTCTTCGGGATCGGCGCCGATGCCGATCGGGTAGATTTTCACGCCTTCGCTGGCGGCCAGTTTTGCAGCGGTCAGCGGGTCGATTTCGCCGCCATTGTTTGCACCGTCAGTAACCAGAATCAGCACCCGGCTCTGGGCTGGACGCATGCGCAGGCGCTTCAGGGCCAGGCCGATGGCGTCACCGATGGCGGTGTTCTTGCCGGCGATGCCGATCCGCGCCTCATCGAGCCAGACCCGAACGGTGCGCCGGTCAAACGTCAGCGGTGCTTGCAGGTAAGCCTGGCTGCCAAACAGGATCAAACCGACCCGGTCGCCGTCGCGGCTTTCCAGGAAGTCACCGAGCAAATGCTGAACCAGCGACAGGCGACTGACGTCCTCATCGTTCCATTGCATGTCCGGGAAATCCATCGAGCCGGACACGTCCACCGCCACCAGCAGATCACGTCCACTGGCGGCAATCGGCAGCGGTTCGCCGAGCCATTGCGGGCGGGCGGCAGCGGTCAGCAACATCAGCCACAACAACAGAAACGGGGCCTGCTGGCGCCACGCCGGCAGATTGGCCCGGGCGCGACGGCGAGCGAGGCCTTCCAGGTCACCCAGGAAACTCACTTTCAACGCCGGCTCGCCGCTGTCGGCCACCGGCAGCACAAGGCGCATCAGCCACGGCAGCGGCAACAGCACAAAGATCCACGGCCAGGCGAACTCAAACATGTTTGCGGATCCAGGTGTCGACTGCCTGGGTCAGGCCGGCGATGGCTTTGTCGTCGAGCTTGCACTCGGGTTTGTAGGCGCCTTCGACGAGCACCATCCACCGGGTCAGACCGGCGGCAGGGCAACGGTTGTCGAGAAACGCCAGCCATTTGCGGCCGTTGAGGGTGTGGCTCTGGCTGTAGGGGTAATGGTTGCGGCACAGACGCTTGAGCAGACCGTTGAGCTGCTGCAGCCAGGCCCCGGCGGGGGCGCCGTCGTAAGGTTTGGGCATCTGCGCCAGTTCGGCGAGTGCAGCGATGCGCACCGGATCGAGCGGCAGTTCGGCGCGCACGACCGGTTTTTTCTTGATCGGAATGAAACGCCGCAGCCGCCAGACTGCAAAACCAATCACCGGCAACAGCAAAAGCAGCAGCCACCAGCCCGGTGCCGGCGGCCAGAAGGCAATCGGTGGCGGGGAGATCAGCGGTTGCAGTTGTTCGAGGCCGCTCATCGACCTTTCCCCGGACGTTGCGGGTTAAGGAATTCGCGCATCTGCTCGACCATTTCGCTCTGAGTGCTCAGCGGCATCAGCAGCACGCGCAGCTTCTGCGCGAGCAATTCCCAGCGGGCGATCCGCGCTTCGGCTTGGGCGCGATAGGTCTGGCGCAGGTCGAAGTTGAGCGTGTCGAGTTCCAGCTGCGCGCCGCGTTCGGCGAATCTCAGCAGCCCGGCAGCGGGCAGGGCGTGATCCAGCGGATCGGACAGCGGCAGCATCAAAAGGTCGCAATGGCGCGACAGCAGGCTCAATTGCTGCTCGGCGCTGTCGGACAGTGCACGCTCGTCGCAGATCACGATCACCAGGCTGCCCGGTCGCAGCACTTCACGGGCCCGGCGCAACGCCACGCCAAACGCATCGCGATCCGGCTCCCGCTCGCTGTGCAGCGACTGATTGACCTTCACCAGGCGGTTGAGCAGTTGCAGCAGGCTCTGCTTGCTGCGCCGTGGTTTGATTTCGTAATGCTCGTTGTCGCCGAACACCAGCCCGCCGACCCGGTCGTTGTGGCCCAGTGCCGCCCAGCCGATCAGCGCCGCAGCCTGCGCTGCCAGCACCGACTTGAACATCAGCCCGGAGCCGAAGAACAGCCGCGTACTCTGCTCGACCATGATGAAAATCGGCCGTTCGCGTTCCTCATGAAACAGTTTGGTGTGCGGTTCCTGAGTCCGTGCGGTCACGCGCCAGTCGATGGTGCGCACGTCGTCGCCGGCCTGATAGACCCGCACCTGATCGAAGTCGACGCCGCGACCACGGAATTTCGAGTGATGCAGGCCGATCAGCGGGCTGCGCTGGCTCGGCGTGGAAAACAGCTGCACTTCGCGCACGCGGTGACGCATCTCGATCAGCTCGGCGAGGCTGATGCGGATGCCCGGTTCGGACGGCAGGGAGGCGTTCATCGAGGTCAAGCGACGGCTACGACGTCGAGAATCCGTTGCACCACCCGATCCTGGTCGATGCCAGCGGCTTCGGCTTCGAACGACAGTATGATGCGGTGACGCAGCACGTCGAACAGCACAGCCTGTATGTCTTCCGGGCTGACGAAGTCGCGACCGGCCAGCCACGCGTGAGCGCGGGCGCAGCGGTCGAGGGCGATCGAGCCACGCGGGCTGGCGCCGTAGGCGATCCACTCGGCCATTTCCGGGTCGAACTTGGCCGGGTTGCGCGTGGCCATGACCAGTTGCACCAGGTATTCCTCCACGGCGTCCGCCATGTACAGGCCGAGGATTTCCTTGCGCGCGGCGAAGATCGCCTGCTGGCTGACCCGGCGTTCGGGCTTGGTTTCGCCGTTCAAAGCTTCGCCCCGAGCCTGTTGCAGGATCCGGCGTTCGACGGCAGCGTCGGGGAAGCCCATTTTCACGTGCATCAGGAAACGGTCGAGCTGGGCTTCGGGCAGCGGATAGGTACCTTCCTGCTCGATCGGGTTCTGCGTGGCCATCACCAGAAACAGCGGCGACAGCTCGTAAGTGCTGCGCCCGACACTGACCTGACGTTCGGCCATGGCTTCGAGCAAGGCTGATTGCACCTTGGCCGGGGCACGGTTGATTTCGTCCGCCAGCACCAGGTTGTGGAAGATCGGGCCTTGCTGGAACACGAAGCTGCCGGTTTCCGGACGATAGATCTCGGTGCCGGTGATGTCGGCCGGCAGCAGGTCCGGGGTGAACTGGATGCGATGGAACTGGGCTTCGATGCCCTCGGCGAGCTCTTTGATCGCTTTGGTCTTGGCCAGACCCGGAGCGCCCTCGACCAGCATGTGGCCGTCGGCGAGCAGGGCGATGAGCAAGCGCTCGATGAGTTTTTCCTGGCCGAGAATCTGCGTTGAAAGAAAGGTTCGCAGCGCCAGCAGCGCTTCACGATGTTCCATCGATGACTGTTCCTGGAAAGGGTGGCCACAGGCGTTCGGATAACGCCGGGGCTGGGGGCGTTACTTTAATCCATCGCAGGGGGTGGCGACTAACGGCATTTTGCGCAAAGTGCGGGAAATGACCGGGGCAATTGTTGGAATTTTGTAGGGCGGGGGAGGTGCGGTGTTCTTTCGGGCCCTGTCGCTGGCAAGCCAGCTCCCACAATGACCGCGTTCTGTCTGTAGTACGCGTACCCCTGTGGGAGCTGGCTTGCCAGCGATAGGGCCAGTGCAGACGCCATCAAATCTGGCTGATATAGGTGCCAGTACCATCAAGAATGTTCTTCAGGGTTTCCTCGACTTCGGCCAGATCCACCATGTCCGGGTTAAAGGTGATTTCCAGCACATCATCCCCGTTTAAAGCATCGGCATCTGCCGCCGCGATTTCGATCTTCAACAGAGTCTTGGTCAGGGTGACCTTCACGCCATCAAGGGTCGACGGCTCGCCATCCAGGGTGATCTCCAGCTCATCCTCGTCCGGATAGCGGCTCATCAGGAACATGTCGCCCTTGTCGCTGTGGCAGCAGAGCATGGCCATGTTGTCTTCTTCGTCGTCGCACGGGTTGACGATCAAAAGGGCGGTGGTCATTTGCATGGGGAATTCCTGACTTGGCGGGCGCGACGGGTGCCACGCAAAAAGGTGATTTTGCCAGTTCGTGACCATTTCCGCTGCTCTGATGTTCGCGTACTGGAGGTCAACGTTGTTATGGGTGCTGTTTAGGCTTTAAAAGCTTGATCAGTCGATAAGGGGTATAAATCAGGAGGTGAATCACGAGTGCAGGTAGAAGCAATATGAAAAAAATAACTGTAAAGGAGAACATTGAATAAAAAAGAAAGTTGAGCCCCATGATTCTGAGTTTGGGGCCCTGAGTTATTAGGTCTGTGGAATTGAAATAGGCTTCGTATACGAAAAGGGAGCAGATCAATATCGTTGTCAATGTCATGAAAAGATACTTGTATAGCGGTGTTTGGTTAAATCTGTCGATTGATTGGAAAGCGTTTTTGTAACTCTTCAGGAAAAGTACAGCTCCAAATATTGGTCCGAATATAGCAATATAGTTTGTGGTTATTTTTGAGCTTAGCGGGAATCTCGAAGACCAGAAGCCGATGTTTTCGATTAGGTAGCCGCTCAGTAAAGTTTCGAGGATGGCGTGTTGTTGATCACCCATAATCGGGACTATCAAGTTGATGAGCAGGATTGGGGAGGCGACCGCTAAAACGAAGGCGTTGGATAATTCAGACTTTTCTTTTTTTTGCATTGTTGTGTCCGTTGTGAGCTTGATAACCGGCTCAATGACTGTTGAGCCGGATTGCATTTGGTTAGTAGTCAGGTATCGTTTTTCGTAATTGCGGCAAGCACGGAGCGGTTTATTGTTTCCACGGCTTTGGCGTCCAGAAAAATCGCTGCGGCAGCGATTGCGATTCCGGTAACGACTACCACCGCTGCGGGAGGAACCCAAATCAGGGAAAGTAGTGGTGGTAAAGCAAGGGCCAGCAGCGCACCTGCTCCTGCCCCGGCAGCAATACTCTCCAACTCCAGCATCAAAGGCTTCCAGTCGCCGTCCCGGAACCCAATGACCATCTTCTCGATCACCGAGTGCGCCTGTACGACTTTGCCGGTCACGCCAAACCCCTTGGCCAGTCGGTTGACGTTGTCCATGTAGGTCGCTTTATCGAGTGCATTCAGCGCGTCCACCAGCGCACGGGTATCCTGCGGACTGAGCCTTGCGTTCGGGTTGGTCCGCACTTGCTCGAAGGTCTGCATGGCTTCGGTGTAGCTTCGGATCTTCTTGCCTGAAATGTCCTTTTGAAGATCCATCACAACCTGATGCAGGTTCGCGCCGTATTTCTCCAGGATGTATTTATTGGCGTCGGCAACGAACGCCACGGCGCGCTTGTGCTCGTCGATCTGCCTGGCTTCCTCTGCTGCCGCGAGCCTTGCGTTTTCCTCGGCGATTCGTTGGGCTTCGGCAAGGGCAGCGAGGCGCGCTTGCTCCTGCGCTTGCCTGCGTGCTTCTTCTGCCCGGCGCGCCGCTTCGGCAGCCTGTTGCAAGGCCAGAGCCTCGGCTTGTCGGCGGTTTGTTTCGGCGTATAACTGTGTTTGCCGGGATTGCAGGCTTGCAATCTGATCGGTGAGGATCATGGCGTTGTAAGTTGCTTCCAGCTTTGCATAAAGTTTTGCGGTCTTTGCGGTTTTCAATTGTTGTTGGAGTTCGGCGTTTTTCTGAAATAACAGTTCGTTGACGATGTTTGTTGCCCGGGATAACCATGCGTCCGGCGTAATGGCTGTCAGAGGTGGATAACTGCTTTCTTTGATGTTTAGTTCGGATTGGAGGTTGGCTTCAAGATTTTGCTTGCGTGTGTTGTAGTCATTTTGAAGTGCGAGGGTGAACCCATGCATCGGATTTCCCAAGGGATAGTTTCTGCGGATGTCACACCTCTTATCGTGTTTGGGTTTAAATTGATTATTTCCCACGAGCCATCGGCATAGATGATTATTCCGGGAAGTTCCAGTTGTGACATATGCAAGTTCCTTGTGCATTTAAAGCCCGATCCTTCGGGCGGAGAATGTTTTTACATTGATAGCATTGCCTTGAAACTCAAACAATTCAGGTTGTAAGAATATGTTCTGAAGTTTTTGTGGGCTTTTTCTTTGCTGTTTGTAAGAAGGTAGAAGAGCCTTGTAAGTACTTGTTTTTACTCTAAGTCGTTGCCATTTTGGGGGGCGGCTGAAAGCAGGGGGAAGCGCAGAGCGGAACGCGCGGGAACGTTCGCTGCTCAGGCAGTCATTTTCGAGACGAATGTGTGGAAAACAGGGTTTTAATCCGGCCAGCTCGTCCATCCACTGCTAGTGTTGTGCCATGCCCCAGCCTTCGTTTACGTGCCAATGACCGAATATGTCGCAGCACCGCAAGCAGACACATTGTCGCACCCATTAAGCTGCGCAACGGATGAGCACCCGTAAAGGCATTGCCATGGCCCCACGAGCGGCGCCGGGCAGTCGTTTTTGCAGATGCCCATTCATGGAAGGTGAATGTGACCTGAGTGTCTCGTCCAGCTTCACCCACCTGTCACCCTGTTTCCTCTGCCCGAGAATCAGGAACAGGGCGACGGAACGCCCCGAAAGGGGTTTTGCACGCGACGCTTTCCATCAATAACAAGCCCAAGCGGAGTACCACAGATGGCGTTCTTCACCGCAGCCAGCAAAGCCGACTTCCAGCACCAACTGCAAGCGGCACTGGCGCAGCACATCAGTGAACAGGCACTGCCACAAGTGGCGCTGTTCGCTGAACAATTCTTCGGCATCATTTCCCTGGACGAGCTGACCCAACGTCGCCTCTCCGACCTCGCTGGCTGTACTCTTTCTGCGTGGCGCCTGCTTGAGCGCTTCGATCACGCGCAACCGCAAGTGCGCGTCTACAACCCCGATTACGAACGTCACGGCTGGCAGTCGACCCACACCGCGGTCGAAGTGCTGCACCATGACTTGCCGTTCCTGGTGGACTCGGTGCGTACCGAGCTGAACCGTCGCGGCTACAGCATCCACACCCTGCAGACCACCGTGCTGAGCGTGCGTCGTGGCAGCAAGGGCGAATTGCTGGAAATCCTGCCAAAAGGCACCACCGGCGAAGGCGTGCTGCACGAGTCGCTGATGTACCTGGAAATCGACCGCTGCGCCAATGCGGCCGAATTGAATGTGCTGTCCAAGGAACTGGAACAGGTTCTGGGTGAAGTCCGCGTCGCGGTCTCCGATTTCGAGCCGATGAAGGCCAAGGTGCAGGAAATCCTCACCAAGCTCGATAACAGCGCATTCGCCGTCGATGCCGACGAAAAGAACGAAATCAAGAGCTTCCTGGAATGGCTGGTGGGCAACCACTTCACCTTCCTGGGTTACGAAGAGTTCACTGTTGTCGATCAGGCCGATGGCGGCCATATCGAATACGACCAGAACTCCTTCCTCGGCCTGACCAAGATGCTGCGCACCGGTCTGACCAACGAAGACCGCCACATCGAAGACTATGCCGTGAACTACCTGCGCGAACCGACCCTGCTGTCGTTCGCCAAGGCTGCGCATCCTAGCCGCGTGCACCGTCCGGCCTACCCGGACTACGTGTCGATCCGTGAAATCGACGCCGACGGCAAAGTCATCAAGGAACACCGCTTCATGGGCCTGTACACCTCGTCGGTGTACGGCGAAAGCGTGCGTGTCATCCCGTTCATCCGCCGCAAGGTCGAGGAAATCGAGCGTCGCTCCGGCTTCCAGGCCAAGGCTCACCTGGGCAAGGAACTGGCTCAGGTTCTGGAAGTGCTGCCGCGTGACGACCTGTTCCAGACTCCGGTCGACGAACTGTTCAGCACCGTGATGTCGATCGTGCAGATCCAGGAACGCAATAAGATCCGCGTGTTCCTGCGTAAAGACCCGTACGGTCGTTTCTGCTACTGCCTGGCCTACGTGCCGCGTGACATCTACTCCACCGAAGTTCGCCAGAAGATCCAGCAAGTGCTGATGGAGCGCCTGAAAGCCTCCGACTGCGAATTCTGGACGTTCTTCTCCGAGTCCGTGCTGGCCCGCGTGCAACTGATCCTGCGCGTCGACCCGAAAAACCGCATCGACATCGACCCGCTGCAACTGGAAAACGAAGTGATCCAGGCCTGCCGCAGCTGGCAGGACGACTACGCTGCCCTGACCGTTGAAACCTTCGGCGAAGCCAACGGCACCAACGTGCTGGCCGACTTCCCGAAAGGCTTCCCGGCCGGCTACCGCGAGCGTTTCGCCGCGCATTCGGCCGTGGTCGACATGCAGCACTTGCTCAATCTGAGCGAGAAAAAGCCGCTGGCCATGAGCTTCTACCAGCCACTGGCCTCCGGCCCACGCGAGCTGCACTGCAAGCTGTATCACGCCGATACCCCGCTGGCCCTGTCCGACGTGCTGCCGATCCTGGAAAACCTCGGCCTGCGCGTACTGGGTGAATTCCCGTACCGTCTGCGTCACACCAACGGCCGCGAGTTCTGGATCCACGACTTCGCGTTCACCGCTGCCGAAGGCCTGGACCTGGACATCCAGCAACTCAACGACACCCTGCAGGACGCGTTCGTCCACATCGTCCGTGGCGATGCCGAAAACGATGCGTTCAACCGTCTGGTGCTGACCGCCGGCCTGCCATGGCGCGATGTGGCGCTGCTGCGTGCCTACGCCCGTTACCTGAAGCAGATCCGCCTGGGCTTCGACCTCGGCTACATCGCCAGCACCCTGAACAACCACACCGACATCGCTCGCGAACTGACCCGGTTGTTCAAGACCCGTTTCTACCTGGCCCGCAAGCTCGGCAGCGAGGATCTGGACGACAAGCAACAGCGTCTGGAACAGGCCATCCTGACTGCGCTGGACGACGTTCAAGTCCTCAACGAAGACCGCATCCTGCGTCGTTACCTGGACCTGATCAAAGCGACCCTGCGCACCAACTTCTACCAGACCGACGCCAACGGCCAGAACAAGTCGTACTTCAGCTTCAAGTTCAACCCGCACTTGATCCCTGAGCTGCCGAAACCGGTGCCGAAGTTCGAAATCTTCGTTTACTCGCCACGCGTCGAAGGCGTGCACCTGCGCTTCGGCAACGTCGCTCGCGGTGGCCTGCGCTGGTCCGACCGCGAAGAAGATTTCCGTACCGAAGTCCTCGGCCTGGTAAAAGCCCAGCAAGTGAAGAACTCGGTCATCGTGCCAGTAGGTGCGAAGGGCGGCTTCCTGCCGCGTCGCCTGCCACTGGGCGGCAGCCGTGATGAGATTGCGGCCGAGGGCATCGCCTGCTACCGCATCTTCATCTCGGGCCTGTTGGACATCACCGACAACCTGAAGGACGGCAAACTGGTACCGCCGGCCAACGTCGTGCGGCATGACGACGATGACCCGTACCTGGTGGTCGCGGCGGACAAGGGCACTGCAACCTTCTCCGACATCGCCAACGGCATCGCCATCGACTACGGCTTCTGGCTGGGTGACGCGTTCGCGTCCGGTGGTTCGGCCGGTTACGACCACAAGAAAATGGGCATCACCGCCAAGGGCGCGTGGGTCGGCGTACAGCGCCACTTCCGCGAGCGCGGCATCAATGTCCAGGAAGACAGCATCACCGTGGTCGGCGTGGGTGACATGGCCGGTGACGTGTTCGGTAACGGCCTGTTGATGTCCGACAAGCTGCAACTGGTTGCCGCGTTCAACCACATGCACATCTTTATCGATCCGAATCCGGATCCGGCCACCAGCTTCGCCGAGCGTCAGCGCATGTTCGACCTGCCGCGTTCGGCCTGGTCCGACTACGACACCAGCATCATGTCCGAAGGCGGCGGCATCTTCTCGCGCAGCGCGAAGAGCATCGCCATCTCGCCACAGATGAAAGAGCGCTTCGACATCCAGGCCGACAAGCTGACCCCGACCGAACTGCTGAACGCCTTGCTCAAGGCGCCGGTGGATCTGCTGTGGAACGGCGGTATCGGTACTTACGTCAAAGCCAGCACCGAAAGCCACGCCGATGTCGGCGACAAGGCCAACGATGCGCTGCGCGTGAACGGCAACGAACTGCGCTGCAAAGTGGTGGGCGAGGGCGGTAACCTCGGCATGACCCAACTGGGTCGTGTGGAGTTCGGCCTCAATGGCGGCGGTTCCAACACCGACTTCATCGACAACGCCGGTGGCGTGGACTGCTCCGACCACGAAGTGAACATCAAGATCCTGCTGAACGAAGTGGTTCAGGCCGGCGACATGACCGACAAGCAACGCAACCAGTTGCTGGCGAGCATGACCGACGAAGTCGGTGGTCTGGTGCTGGGCAACAACTACAAGCAGACTCAGGCCCTGTCCCTGGCGGCCCGCCGTGCTTATGCGCGGATCGCCGAGTACAAGCGTCTGATGAGCGATCTGGAAGGCCGTGGCAAGCTGGATCGCGCCATCGAGTTCCTGCCGACCGAAGAGCAACTGGCCGAACGCGTTGCCGAAGGCCATGGTCTGACCCGTCCTGAGCTGTCGGTGCTGATCTCGTACAGCAAGATCGACCTCAAGGAGCAGCTGCTGGGCTCCCTGGTGCCGGACGACGACTACCTGACCCGCGACATGGAAACGGCGTTCCCGCCGACTCTGGTCAGCAAATTCTCCGAAGCCATGCGTCGTCACCGCCTGAAGCGCGAGATCGTCAGCACCCAGATCGCCAACGATCTGGTCAACCACATGGGCATCACCTTCGTTCAAAGGCTCAAAGAGTCCACCGGCATGACCCCGGCGAATGTTGCCGGTGCGTATGTGATTGTTCGGGATATCTTCCACCTCCCGCACTGGTTCCGTCAGATCGAAGCGCTGGACTACCAGGTTTCCGCTGACGTGCAGCTGGAGCTGATGGACGAGCTGATGCGTCTGGGCCGTCGCGCTACGCGCTGGTTCCTGCGTGCCCGCCGCAACGAGCAGAACGCTGCCCGTGACGTCGCGCATTTCGGTCCGCACCTCAAAGAGCTGGGCCTGAAGCTGGACGAGCTGCTGAGCGGCGAAATCCGCGAAAACTGGCAGGCGCGCTATCAGGCGTACGTCGCCGCCGGTGTACCGGAACTGCTGGCGCGTATGGTGGCGGGTACTACCCACCTCTACACGCTGCTGCCGATCATCGAAGCGGCCGACGTGACCGGCCAGGATCCAGCCGAAGTGGCCAAGGCGTACTTCGCCGTGGGCAGCGCGCTGGACATCACCTGGTACATTTCGCAGATCAGCGCCTTGCCGGTTGAAAACAACTGGCAGGCTCTGGCCCGCGAAGCGTTCCGCGACGACGTCGACTGGCAGCAACGCGCGATCACCATCGCCGTTCTGCAAGCGGGTGGCGGCAACCTGGACGTGGAAGAGCGTCTGGCACTGTGGATGGCGCAACACGATGCGATGATCCAGCGCTGGCGCGCCATGCTGGTGGAAATCCGTGCCGCCAGCGGCACCGACTACGCCATGTACGCGGTGGCCAACCGTGAGCTGAACGACGTGGCGCTGAGCGGTCAGGCGGTTGTGCCTGCTGCGGTGACTGCGGAGCTTGAGCTTGCTTGAGTAGCCGTTGAATGAAAAAGCCCCTGCATTGTGAGATGCGGGGGCTTTTTTTGGCCGCATGGATTTGTGTTGTTTGATCTGGCCCTATCGCTGGCAAGCCAGCTCCCACAAATATTCCAGTGTTCCCGATACCTGTGGGAGCTGCGTTGCGACGATTCGACTTGCCAGCGATGAGGTCCTATTTGTCACTGCAAGTTATGTGTTTGTTTAGTATCAAGCATCGACACATTACCTGCCGGCCTGGTCAGCAAATTACTGAGCGACTGGTCAAACTTCTGCAACGCCCGAACCTGAACTTCCTGTTGCTGATTAATATCCGCAACAATCTCCTCTGAACGCTTGAAGTCCGCCCAGACCGGCGTCAACTCTTTTGCCTCAGACCCCTTGGCCGTACCGATATAGTTGAACTTCCCATCATAAAAATCCGCACTCACATCCGCCTTGATGTCAGAACTGCGCGAGGTAATCAACTGGCTGTGAGTATCGACAACCGCCACCACATCCGGAATGGCCGCACGCAGGCTCTGCATGTCCGGATACACCGTCACCGAGCCGAACTGGCGTTGCAGCGAGGCTTTCACCCAATCCACCGCCATGTCCGGTTTCGAAGTGGCGATGTAGGCGTCGTGGATCGGCTGCACCAGCAGGCTCTGGCCGAAACCGGTGCCGGCGTTGGCCTGGTAGTTGCGCAGGTAGTCGCGGTTGGTTTGGGTGCTCGGGCTGTAGATCACGCCCAATGAGACATCGGGACCACTTTTCACCTGGGTGGCGCTGCTGCGTCCCACCGGTTGGGTGAATAGAGTGTCGAGAGAGGAAACCGCTTTCGGAGCGGTAGGAACAGAACAGGCGGACAACGCTAAAACTGATATCGCCAAGCTACTGGCAAAGGCAAGTTTCATGGTGAGTCTCCCGTGAAGCAACTTCAGTCGGAAAGTCAGGCATGTCGGGGTTGATTAAATAGAACCGGCGACAGTCGCCTCAGACTACTCCCGCCAAACTGAAAACAACCTGACAATTGGCTGAATGACTGTCATGCAATAGTTTTATTGGCTGTAAGCGTTCTTGATTAATTGCCGCGAGAAATAAAAAAGGCGCAAATCAAAAATTTCCGCCTTTTATTTATGGCTGGTTTAACAACCATCAGTTTTTCAATGGGATCAGCACTTGCTCGTCGGGCGAGAGCACCATGAACACCAGCAACCTGGCCGGCTTGCTCTTGCTGGCATTTTTCGAGATCAAATGCTCGGAACCGGCCGGCTCGTACCAGTACTGGCCTTTCTTGTAAGTGATCGGTTGCTCACCCTTGACCTGGGAAACGATCTCGCCTTCGAGCACGTAGGCCATGGCGGTGCCGTCGTGTTTGTGGGCGATCGAGGACTGGCCGGGTTTGTAATCGACTTCGATCATCATGGCTTTTTTGCCGGGGACGTTTTTCAGCATCTGGTCCTGCAGGACCGAGATTTTCTCGGACGGCGAATCGGTGCCGTGGGCCAGTGCCGAAGCGCTGATGGTAAGGGCCATAGCGGCGAGCGGGGCGGCAAGCAAGTGCAGGACTTTCATGGTGATCACCTGATGAAGTGGGGGGGGTCGGTCATCACAGTAGTCCGCGTGCCGGGGTATTCAAACGGCCAATGTTCGGGAAGTTCGGGTGACCAATCTGGGGGATGTCAGCACATTCAAATACGCCATCGCTGGCAAGCCAGCTCCCACAGGTTTTTGTGTCGTTCATATTATTTGTGAACGATACAAACCTTGTGGGAGCTGGCTTGCCAGCGATGGCGTCAGTAAGTCAAACGATTGGAAAAGAGTTGAAATCCACGCTATTGGCCAGACGACTGTCGATCAGGTCGATGAAGCCCTGGGCTTCCGGGCGATTGAAATGCGCCTGCATCGCCGCTTCCGACTGCCAGCGGGCGCTGACCGTCCAGCGGTGGCTGTCCTCGGGGCAGCGGTCGACCATGTAGGAATCGCAGCCCGGCGTTTCGCGCAGTGTTTCGACGATCTTCTGCAACTGCTTGCCCAGCTCCTCCGATCGGCCGGCGGCAGCCTGCACCTGTACGGTGTTGATGACTTCGTTGGACATTGCTCACACTCCTGAATCAGGCCGGACGAATCCTGCTCATTGAGGGATAACGCTTGTGCAGGATAGGCCTGCACCCCCGGATCACCAATAACCAATCGGCGGTTAATCGTTTAGGCCAATCTAACCCACGACCTGTTGCAGAATGTCGCGCAGGCGGTCGAGGGCGATGTCGATGTCCAGCGTCTCGATGGCGCCGAAACCAAAGTACATCCCGCTTCTTGGGGGCTGCTGGTAATAGAAGCCATCGATGGCGTACAGCCCGACTTCGACCTTCTTCGCCAGTTCGATCACCAGCGGCAAATCGATGGGGACCTTGCAGAACACCGCCATGTGAAAACCGGCGCTGGGCGGCACGGCTTGCAGCCACGGCGACAGGTCGGTGGCCATGCGCGCCAGGATCCGCTCGCGGCGCTGGGCATAAATGGTGTGGCAGCGGCGGATGTGCTTGAGCAGACAGCCTTCGGCGATGAACTTGGCCAGCGCCCATTGCGGCAGGGTAGAGGCGTGCAGGTCGGTGAGCTGCTTGGCGCGAATCACCGCCTCGAGAATCGCCGGCGGCAGGATCGCATAGCCGAGCCGCAGCTCTGGCAGCAGGGTTTTCGAGAAGGTGCCGACGTAGGCGACGATGCCGCGCTGATCGAGCTTGTGCAGCGAATCGGTCGGCCGGCCCTCGTAGCGGAATTCGCTGTCATAGTCGTCCTCGATGATGATCGCGCCCAGCTCATGGGCCCGCGCGAGCAGAGCTTCGCGTCGCGCCTGGCTCATCGGCATGCCCAGCGGGAACTGATGCGACGGCGTCACATAGATCAGCCGCGTGCCCTCGGGAATCCGCTCGACCAGAATGCCCTCGGCATCCACCGGCACGCCGACCACCGTCGCCCCGTGAGTGCCGAACAGCAGCCGTGCCGGCGGGTAACCGGGATCTTCCATCGCCACCAGACTGCCGGGGCGGATCAGCACTCGGGTGATCAGGTCCAGCGCCTGTTGCGCGCCGTTGCACACCACGATGTCCTCGTCCTGACAGTTCACGCCACGGGAAAACGCGATGTGCCGGGCAATCGCATTGCGCAGCGCCGGCAGGCCTTCCGGCACGCTGTAGAAGCCTTTGGAATGGGCCATCTGCCGCAGCGCGTGAGAGACGCAGCGGCGCCAGTCATCCTGGGGAAACTGACCCTTGCTGGTGGCGCCGCCGATGAAGTCGTAGCGCAGCGAACCCTCGAGCGTCGGGTGGCGCAGGAACACCGGCAGATTGCGCCAGCTCTCGATCACTTCGGCGCTCGCCAGGTCACTGTGATTTTGCTTGCGCTCGATGGTCGCCGGGCGCGCGTTGACGTAAGTGCCTTTGCCGATCACCCCGGTGAGGAAATTCTCGTAAGTGAGTTGCGCGTAAGTGTCGGAAATGGTCTTGCGCGAGATCCCCAATTGCTCGGCGAGCAAACGGCTGGGCGGCAGTTGCGTGCCGGCGGCCAGACGCCCGGATTCAATGGCGCCGCGCAGTTGCTGGTACAACTGACCGGCCAGATCCTTGCGGCCATTGATTACGACATGCAGTTCCATACCGACGGGGCGCTCCGGGCGATTGAGTGTGCCGGCCAGATTACTCCCGAATGCAGTATCGACAGAAGTTGCGTAGTGCAAATCCCCCAAATTGGCATAGGGCCCTGTGGGAGCTGGCTTGCCAGCGATAGCGGTGTGTCTGCTGACATCTATGTTGAATGTGATTGCCCCATCGCTGGCAAGCCAGCTCCCACAGAAATGTTGTTTTACTTGAATCAGTGGTCTGCCGTTTTTTCGTGCAATTGGGGCTGTAACGTTGCCCAACCAGCGCCTACCGTGAAATCACTCTTCTGCTGCCCGAGGCCCGCCCATGTCCCCGCGTCTGGATTACTACAGCGCTTCACCCAAAGCCATGAAAGCGATGATTGCCCTGGAAGCGCTGACCAGCAGCCTGAGCATCGAGCCGCCGCTGCTGCACCTGATCAAGATCCGCGCCTCGCAGCTCAACGGCTGCGCGTTCTGCACCGACATGCATTCGGTGGAAGCGCGGCGGGCAGGGGAGACGGATCGGCGCTTGTACGCCATCGCAGTCTGGCGCGACAGCGGCTTCTTCAACCTGCGCGAGCGTGCGGCGCTGGCCTGGACTGAGGCTGTGACGCTGCTGGCGGACAGCCGGGTGCCTGACGATGTTTACCAGCAGGCGCGGGAACAGTTCAACGAGACGGAACTGGTGGACCTGACCATGGCCGTCAGCACCATCAACAGCTGGAATCGCCTGGCGGTGAGCTTTCGCCAGATTCCCAGCGATTGATCACTAGCGGTTGATCGCTTCCACGTGCCCGCGCGTCGATCGTTCCCACGCTCCGCGTGGGAATGCCTCTAGGGACGCTCCGCGTCCAGTGACGCAGAGCGTCACGGGCTGCATTCCCACGCGGGAGCGTGGGAACGATCAGGTAAAAGTGGTTCGGTGGCTGTGGTTTTGATCGTTCCCACGCTCCGCGTGGGAATGCCTCTAGGGACGCTCCGCGTCCAGTGACGCGGAGCGTCACGGGCTGCATTCCCACGCGGGAGCGTGGGAACGATCAGGTAAAAGTGGTTCGGTGGCTGTGGTTTTGATCGTTCCCACGCTCCGCGTGGGAATGCCTCTGGGGACGCTCCGCGTCCAGTGACGCAGAGCGTCACGGCTGCATTCCCACGCGGGAGCGTGGGAACGATCAGGTAAAAGTGGTTCGGTGGCTGTGGTTTTGATCGTTCCCACGCTCCGCGTGGGAATGCCTCTGGGGACGCTCCGC